>JAFYDO010000123.1 GCA_017544745.1 Treponema sp.
AAAAAATGCCCGGTGCGGGAGCATCGGGCATTTTTTTTTAATAATTGCATTTATATATTTATTTATTGTAAATTTTCCTCTTCTAATGTATAATATAAGAATGAAGTGAGGCATTTCGGAAAAATTTTGTTTTACCGGAGTGCCTTTTTTGCAAATATGCCTCGAATCATAACCTTTGATATATGTGCAGTAATAACACTTATTGTTCTCATTTTGTCCCTTTTTATAAGAAAAATGACAAGGGGCACTTCAAATGTTCTGTTTTTTCTGCTCACAATGGCTGTTTTTCTTTCGGGCATTTTTGATATTGCAAGACTCTGGTTGCCATCGGTGCTTCCTAAGAATGCAAACTCGCAGATTCTTCTTTATGCATTAAATTACGCCTATTACATTTTCCGCAATCTTTCTACGCCAATTTATATTCTGTTCATTTTTTCGGTGTGCGGAATGTGGCATGACTTTAATAACGACATGCTCTTAAAAGTAACCTGGGCTTTCCCGGTCTTAGGTATTATAGGCCTTATTGTTACCGATGTTTTTGTCCATAAGCTTTTTGAAATTACGCCGGATCTTGAATACGTACGCGGTCCGTGGCTTTCGTACATGCGCATTGCTGCAATCTGGATTCTCGCTTATTCTGTCATCTGCCTTATTTACAATAAAAACATGCTAAGCAAGCACAAGTTTTATCTGCTTATAAGTTTGTGCCCTATAAATGTAATTGGCGTTTTAATTCAGTCTTACTGGCCGCAATACATAGTAGAAATTATCTGTACTACATTCCCGCTGCTGTTTATTTCTCTTGCAGTTCAAAAGCCCGAAGAAATTATAGATATGGATTCCGGAAGTCTTAACCACCAGGCCTTTAAGAATGAACTCAAAAGAAACTTTGCTGCAAAAAGAAGCATGCGTCTTATTTCCATGCAGATTATAGATTTTGAAAGTATCAAAAATCAGTTTGGAAAAGAGAATCTTAAAACCTTCCTTTCATATATAATTAAATCTCTGTATGCAATTTGCAAAAATGATGAATACGAGGTTTATTATCTGGAAGACGGTACCTTTACTGTACTTACGCTCAAAGATGATGTAAAACAAAACGAAGATATTGCACGCAGAATCAGAAACTTTATGGCCGGGCGTCATCCTGTAAACAACATCAACGTTATGCTTGATTTTAAAATCTGTTTTATACGCTGCCCGGAAGACCTTAAGGATTATGATTCGGTTTTGAATTTTGAACGCAACATGCTGCAGATTCTTCTGGAATCAAATACACTAATTTATCTGGAAGAAGTTTCGAAATCCAAGGATTTTCAGATTCATCATCAGATAGACCACATCATTCAAAAGGGTATTAAGAACAACAGCTTTGAAATGTTTTATCAGCCGATTTACGATATTGAAAAAAAACAGTTTGTTTCTGCCGAAGCCCTTATAAGACTTAAGGACGAAGAGCTTGGTTTTATTTCGCCGGGTGTCTTTATTCCTGCTGCCGAAAAAACAGGAACAATACATCAGATCGGGGACTTTGTACTTGAAGATGTAATAAGTTTTATTGCCAAAAACTCCATTGACTATTACGGACTTGAATATATCGAACTTAATCTTTCCGTAGCCCAGTGTATCGAAAACAATCTTTCGGAAAAGATTCTTGACCTTTTACAAAAGTATTCGGTTTCTCCAAGTCAGATAAATCTTGAAATTACAGAAACCTCGCAGAATATAAACTTTGAGATTATAGAAAAAAATATCAATTTACTTGCACAAAACGGCATAAGCTTTTCGCTCGACGATTATGGAACCGGCTATTCAAATATTTTGAGAATTACAAAGCTTCCGCTTCACATAATTAAACTGGACAAAAGCTTTGTTGATGATCTTGAACGTCCCGGCATGAAAACCATTATCAAAGAAACAATTGACATGCTCAAAAAGATGAACAAAAAGATTCTTATAGAAGGTGTAGAAACTTACGAGGATTTTGATTACTTTAGATCGGCCGGCTGCGATTATGTTCAGGGCTATTATTTTTCTAAACCTTTGAACCGTGATGAATTCTTCCGCTTCTTAGAGTCTACAAATGATATAGTTGAGGTGTTATAAGATAAATGAACGATTTTTTAATGTGTGACATTACAGCGCTTCTCATCTTCTTAACACTCATGGTTTCTAATCTTTCTAAGAATAAGGTAAAGGGTAGAACAGGACTGCTTTATGATGCACTTCTTATATGGTCGTGTGTTACACTTGTATTCCGTATTACGTACCAGCTTATTCTGCGTCATGCACAATATTCGCAGGGAGCTGCAGTTGTTGCGTCCATCTTTATCTATCTTGCGCTGCTGGGTAGAGGCTTTGTTTACTGTCTTGGACTTCTGTTTATTTTTTCTTCTACAGGAATCCTTCCAATCTTTCTGCGAAACGATACACTCAAAATAATTCTTATTCTTCTGTTTAATATTCCAATACTCTATATTGCAATGGATATATTCAGAAGTATTATGTTCAAAATAGGGCCGGACATGCAGTTAATAATGTATGCGCCTATGCGTGCTCTGGACATCTTTATTCTTATGGAGCTGTTTTTTGGTTTTTGGGCTATTGTATGGAATCATAAGCTGCTTACAAAAACCCAGGTTGCTTACGGTATTTCTCTGTTCCCGCTTAATGGTCTTTTATTTGTAGTACAACTTTTTTTCCCTCAGGTTCAGATAGAAATGTTTATTGTTGCCATAACCTGTTACCTTATATTTGCAACCATACAGCGTCCTGAACTTCTTGTACATCCTCAGACTATGGCACAGTCCGGTATTGCCTTTGAAAGTGAGCTTAAAAAAGCAATGCGTATTAAGCTTCCCGTTAAAGTAATCTTTATTAAAATAGTAAACTACAAGCATATTAATATGTACATCGGAAGCGAACGCTTTTTTGGACTTTTGAAAAAAGTAACCTTCTATCTGCATACACTTTCCAGAAAGAAAAAGCTTCATGCATCAATTTACTATATTAATGATTATCTTTATGCACTGCCTACAGAAGGACAGACAGACGAGCAGATAAACGAGGTTCTTAATACGCTGGAAAAATATTTTAGCCAGACTTTCTTTATAGAAAATGCCAAGATAAATATTGCAACAAGAATCTGTGTAATAAGAACTCCGGAGGATGTAGACTCCTATGAAAATATGATCTATGTTTCAAAGATTTTCCACAGGCTTATTCAGTCTACAGGAGTTCCTCAGTGGTATAGAGATTATTCTTCGGACAAAAACTTTATTATTAAAAATAATATAGAAAAGATTCTTGAGCGCGCAATAGAAGAAAAACGCTTTGATGTTTACTACCAGCCTATTTACAATGTAAAGACAAAAAAATATACCTCGGCCGAAGCGCTTGTACGTCTTAACGATGAAGAGTTTGGTAATATTCCGCCTTCCATGTTCATTACCTATGCCGAACGTACAAATAAGATTCATATAATTGGTGACTTTGTTATCGAAAAAGTCTGCGAATTTCTTGGCAGCAAGGAAGGGCAGAGCCTTGGCCTTGATTACATCGAAGTTAACCTTTCTACTGCCCAGTGTCTGGAAAACGATATTGTAGAAAAAATCCGCGGCTGGCTCCAAACCTATAATATAAAAGCCGAGCAGCTGCGCCTTGAAATTACAGAAAATACTGCAAGCTTTAACCCTGCTGTTGTAGAAAAAAATATTAATCAGCTTAAGCAGATGGGCGTAAACTTTGCGCTTGATGATTACGGAACCGGCTATTCAAATATTAAAAAGGTTGTATCGCTGCCGTTTGATGTAGTAAAGCTCAATAAAACCTTTGTGGACGAAGTAGATAATCCGGACAATATAAATATTGTAAAAGACACAATTCATATGCTCAAATCTCTGGGAAAAGAAATCCTCATAGAAGGAATAGAAACTCCCGAACGCGCCGAGCTGTTTAAAAAATATAAGATTGATAAGGAACACGGCTGCGAATACCTTCAGGGCTTTTATTTTTCACGTCCGTTACCGCAATCAGAGTTTGTTAAGTTTCTTACAATGTGATATATTGTAGTTATGAATAAAATAGAAATAAAATGTGTTGCCTTAAACGGTGCTGTAATGCCCGTATATAAAACCGACGGAGCGGCTGGTGCCGATGTATGTGCACTTGTAGATACACCCGTAACAATTAAACCTGGCAAGTTTGCAATGATTTCAACCGGACTATTTTTTGAGATTCCAACCGGTTATGAAATTCAAGTCCGCCCGCGTTCCGGTCTTGCTGCCAAAAATGGAGTTACTGTACTTAATACTCCGGGAACAATAGACAGCGATTACCGCGGAGAGTTAAAGGTAATTCTCATAAATCTTGGAGAAAAGGATTTTGTTGTAAACTCTGGCGAACGCATTGCCCAGATTATTGTAAGTCCTGTAACAGTGGCCGACTTTACAATTACAGATTCTTTATCAGACACACAGAGGGGAGAAAAGGGATTTGGCTCTACAGGTGTTTAAACGCTCCGAGCTCAAGCGCGGACTTTTAATTAAATATCTCTATAAAGAGCTTTTCCTCTATTTTCTCATCTGCTTTGCCTTTTTGTTCGTAGTTTTTTTTGCAAATCAGATTCTGCTTATTGGCGAAGACATGCTTGCAAAACGTGCACCTTTTAAAGATGTTGCAAAAATAATGATTTACAGTATGCCCGCAATCATAGCGCAGTCTGCACCTTTTGCAACGCTTGTTGGCTTTTTGATGTGTCTTGGCCGAATGTCCAGCGATAACGAAATTCTTATTTTCCGTGCGTCGGGCTTTAGCTTTAGGGCAATTCTTCGTCCGGTTCTGATTACCGGTCTTGCAATTTCTCTTGTATCATTTTTTGTAAACGACTATCTGTTGCCGCTTGGAACAATAAAATATAATCAGTTATATAGAAAAATAATGCGTTCAAATCCTTCGGTTGTGCTTGAATCCAACAGCGTAAAACAGATTGGAAACTCTACCGTTGTAATTGGCGATGTAAAGGATAACGATGTTTCGGACATAATCTTTTTTAATACAAAAAACGGCAAGGAAGAAACCATAATTGTTGCAGGAGAGTCTGTTCTTACAGGAGCTAAGAATCAGGGAGTTTTGCTGCAGCTTGATATGTCCGATTCCATGATGACTACCTTTGAGCTTGATAACTTTAGCAATTACCAGGTAATGTCTGCCGAAAATACAATTCTCAATCTTTTTGATTCTACAATTACAGGACGAAGCGGAAAAAATCCCCGCGAAATGACCTTCTACGATTTGCGTAAAGAGATTCTCGAAATGAAGGCCGACGAGGATGAAGACCCTATGCGCATTAATACCTGGATGATGGAATATTACAAAAAGTTTGCTATTCCGTTTGGATCCATCTTTTTTGCGTTTCTTGCTTTTTCAATTGCATTTTTGTTTGGTAAGCATAATGGTCTTACTATGGGACTTTTTGTAGGAATTGTAATCTGCGTACTTTATTGGGCAATGCAGATTTCGGGGCAGCTTTTGGTAACACGCGTAAACTTAAATTCCTTCCTGTGTATCTGGGTGCCAAATATTTTGATTGCAGTAATTGCATCATTTTTAAGCATTAATCTTATAAGGAAATAAGGGAGCAGCAGAATGAAATTTGTTGAATACATACTCAAAAAGCTCATTCCGTTTTTTATAGTTTCTCTTTTCTTTATTGCAATTATCTTAAATCTTGTGGACCTCTTTATGAATATTTCCAAGTATCTGGAAATGGATGCTCCTGCAAAGGATGTCTGTCGTGTAATGGTGCTGTATATTCCAAAAACAATCTGGTATGCGGCACCAATTGCATTTCTTTTTTCGGTTACTTATATTCTTAGCGACCTGTATGCAAAAAATGAAATGGAGGCTCTGTTTGCTTCGGGAGTTAGTCTTTACCGTTTTGTAATGCCAATTTTTGTTGTTGCAATTATCCTTTCTTTTGGAATGTTTTATCTGGAAGACCGTCTTGTTGTAACAACGCTGGAGCAAAAAACAACTCTGCAGAAACAGCTTTTGGATGAACAGGAATCTGCCAACAACGATAATATAGTTGTAATTTCTGATTCCGCAAAATTAATTTACAAAGCAAAACGCTACAGGGATAGTGTGCGCCGTCTCGAAAATGTGTTCTTTATTTTCCGCAACGACAGCAAACAGCTTCAGGCAATACTTCATGCAGACACTGCGCTTTGGAATGAAGAAAAAGCTTTGTGGGAGCTGCAGGATGCGGTTCAGTTTGAAAACCAGGACGGGGTGCTCAAAAAAACAACTCCCGCTAAAGAATACCTTTCACAGTTAACAGAAAGCTACGAAATATTCCGCAAAACCACAATTGATGTTGCAAACGTAAATGCAGCAGATGCAAAGATTTATATTAATCATTTGCGAAAGGCGGGACTTCCTTATAATGAGCAGCTAAGTGTTTACTACAAAAAGTTTTCATTCCCGTTCATTTTATTTATTGCAGCATTCCTCGCAGTAGGACTTACAGGAAAAACCCGTAAAAATGTTTTGCTTATAAGTCTGTCACTTTCCATTGTTGCAGTTGTTTTATTTTATGTATTCCAGATGATGACCATGGTTCTTGCAAAAACAGGAGTTATGACACCATTTATGGGAGCGTGGCTTCCGGACATAGTTTTTATATTTATAGCAGGATTCTTACTTAAATTTAGCAGGACGTAAATGATTAATCGTATATTTGACATAACACACAAATCCTCAGACGGCAAAGCCCGCAACGGAGTACTTCATCTGCCACATGGTGACGTGCAGACTCCTGTTTTTATGCCTGTGGGTACCAATGCCACTGTAAAGGCCATGCCCAAAGACTTTCTGGAAGAAATTGATTTTGAAATTATCCTTGCAAATACCTATCATCTTTTTTTACGTCCGGGTGCAGATTTAATCCAGGAAGCTGGCGGGCTTCACGGTTTTTCTAAGTGGAACCGCAACTATTTGACCGACTCAGGCGGTTTTCAGGTTTTTTCTCTGTCCAAGCTGCGTAAGATAACAGATGAAGGTGTACGCTTCCAGAGCAACATTGACGGAAGTTACCATATGTTTACCCCGGAAAATGTTGTTCAGACTCAAACCAAGTTTAATTCCGACATTCAGATGCAGCTTGATGTTTGTACAGGCTATGATGAACCGCGCAAAAATGCAGAAAAAGCACTTCGTATAACAAGCGACTGGCTTGTCCGTGCAAAAAAAGAATGGGAACTGGCTCAGGATAACGGTTATAAAGGCATTTTATTTCCTATAGTCCAGGGACATTTTAGCGAAGATTTGAGAAAGCAGAGCGCAGAGTTTGTTTCGTCGCTTGATATGCCCGGTATTGCAATAGGTGGCCTAAGTGTAGGGGAGCCCCACGACGAGTTTGTTCACTTTATGAACTATACCTGTCAATTTTTGCCCGAGGAAAAACCAAAGTATGTTATGGGAATTGGCACCCCTGAGTATATTCTGGACGCAGTTGCTGCCGGTGTAGATATGTTTGACTGTGTTTTGCCTACGCGTAATGCCCGTAACGGCTCATATTTTACCCGCCACGGTATGCTTAGCATAAAGCAGGAACGTTTTACCCATGATTTTGGACCTATAGATCCGCAATGTAACTGTAAAGTTTGCCGCACTTATTCCCGAAGTTATTTAAGACACCTGTTTAAAGAGCAGGAAATCTTAAGCTGTATCCTGGCATCGTACCATAACCTGTACTTTTTGCAGAATATGATGAAGGAAATACGTGCTGCAATTAATGAAGACCGTTTTGAGCAGTATAAAAAAGATTTTTTGGAGAGGTTCAAGGAAGGCGTATGAAAAAATTATTTTTGTTTTTATTGATATTTTCATTGCTGGGTTTTTGTTTTGCCCAGGACTCAGACGAAGCCGGCGACGATACTCCAACTATTAGTGCATCCAAAGGCGGCTACGCAGAGGTTCCTCCTGCAAAAAGGCCTTTGCCAATTGATCA
>JAFYDO010000124.1 GCA_017544745.1 Treponema sp.
GCTGCCAAAGTCAGCAATCAATTTATGCATAAGGTCAAGCTGTTCAAAAGAGCCAAGATAACCTGTATAGATTGCGTCAAAGTGTATTTTTTCGTTTTTCCAATGGTCGCAGATTGGCTGAATATCAGAAGTGAGGTCGCGGAATGTAAAGCCTTTAAATGCGGTATGTGTTGAAAGAACTGCAGTTGGAAGAACACATGCTTCTACGCCCATAGCAGAAATGATTGGAAGTGCAACTGTAAGCGAGCACTTGCCTACGCAGGAAATATCCTGCACTGTGATTATACGTTTCATAATTAACCTCTTGGGGAGTATAGTAACATATTAGGAGGTTTTGTTCTACACACGCATTTTTTTCTTGCGTTTGTCTATGTACATGTTTACGTCGGCCTGTTCCATGGCTTTATCAAAAGCATCTGGCTCGCCCCAGTCGATAAGACAGTAGCCTATGCTGGCATTAAAAGCAACAGGGCTTGTAGCGTTATATGCTTCTATTTTTTGTGCAAAGCTTTGCAGACGTTCTTCTATTTCCTGTGCAGAATATTTTCCGAGTCCCGCAATAAGGAATTCATCACCACCGTTACGGACACAAACCTCGCTTTCCTTTGTTATGGAACGCATGGAAGAAGCAATAAAAGCAAGTCCTTCATCACCCTTGGCATGGCCAAAATTATCATTAAGATATTTGAGACCGTCCATATCTGCAACAATTGCAAGCCACTGGTCTGTTTTACGGGCACGAGCATTCATACGCACAACTGCATTTTCCAGACCGCGTCGGTTCAAAAGGTTTGTCATCATATCATGCTCAGAAATAGATATGATTTTGTTTCGGGTACGGGTCATTTCAAGGGCATTGTTTATCATCCTCATATAATTGCGGAATACAACACCCGGGATTTTCTTTTCGGTAAGCTTGTTCTGCAAAATTGCAAAGCCAAGACTTATTTTATTAAAATGAACAGGAACAAAATAATAAACCTGCGGTTCATCATTCTGGAGATTAAGGGCAATATCGGGCATCATCTGACTTGCAGGAAAAAAGCATTCGTGTCCAGGTTCAAAAAATACGTGATTCATAGGGCCAGGATTAGCGGCTCCACTTTCGGCAAAAATGCACATATTAAGCTGCTCGGAATAGCCTTTTTCAAAATCCTTGTCGGGGTCAAGCCAGTCCTTATTCAAACACAGATACAGATAAGCGTACGGCTGAATAAGATATTTTGATTCATAAATCTTGATAATACATTCGGCAGCGCTTGAGGTTCCTGTAAGAATTTCGTTGGTGTAGCTTTCAAAAAGAGTTCCTATGCCGACATCCTGCCAGATATCATTATGATTAAAATTCTGCTGCAAAAGATACTGATTCTGTCGGATTTTTGAATGGATGTATTCTTCGTCTATCTGACAGCCACAAGTTAAACCATAACAAAGATTCTGTGTATTGTCCTGCTGTGGAACATATTCTGCAGCATCCGGCTCCAGTTCTTTATGAATTAAATTAACTGCCTTTACTGCGGTATCAAAGGTACGCGGCTGGTAGGTCGTAACTGGAGGAACATTAAGACTTGCTTCTGTTACACCGTCAAAACCGGTAATAATTACCTGCTCCGGAATTTTTATTCCACCCTTTATGAGCGTATTTGTAAGACCAATGGCCATGTAGTCCGAAGTACAGATTACTGCATCTGGCAGAGGGAGCTTTTTGTTTACATACTGTGCACCAAGGCGTTCTCCACTTGTGTACCAGAAATCTCCGTAATAATGAAGGGACATATCAAATTCAAGATTGTGCGCCTTCATTGCCTGTATAACACCCGAAAGTCTTGTCTGTGAACCAACAAAATGATCTGGTCCATTGAGTACTGCAATTTTTTTGCAGCCGTGAACTTCTATAAGATGATTTGTAATTTGGACAAAGGGTTCTTTTTCGTCTGTATAAACAGCAGGATAATCACCAAACGGAGAATCTATTGAAACAAGAGGAACATGGCATTCATTTTTACAGCGCTCAAGAAGAGCATTTACAATATCGGTGTTTGATTCCTCCTGCATTGTAACAGGCATAATGATAACTGCATCAAGAAAATCAAAGTTGATGAGGGAATAAATATTGAGTTCACCCTTTACATACGACCTTGATTGAGCAGAAGGATGCGATAACGGAGAAAAAACAAAAACATCGTAATTGTAGTGATTTGCCTGCGAAAAGATTCCGGACAGCACACGCTGAACATAATCATCTTCGGGGCAAATGGTTATAACACCAAGTCGTTTACGCGTTGGCAAGTTCAGAAAGTTCCTTAAGCATCTTAGGGAGCTCTGTCTCCATGTTTTCGTTGGTGAACTGGCAGGTTCCTACCTTTTCGTGACCGCCGCCACCGTACTTGAGCATGAGGCTTCCCACATTAACCTTGCTTGTCTTGTTAAGAATGCTGTAACCGCAGGCAGCAGAACAGCCCTGTCCGCCACGACCACTTACAATCCAGGCAGAAATATTCTGCTCGGGATACATACTGTAAATCATGAAGCGGTTGCCGGTGTAGATTGGGTCTACGCCGCGCAGGTCAGAAATGATGAGGTTACCTTCGGTACGGGTATGAGCCTTTACCATTTCCTTAAACTTTTCGGTCTGTTCGTTGTATACGGCAATGCGCTCCTGAACATCTGGCATGGCAAGAATTTCTTCTGTAGACTTGTCGCGGCAAGCTACCATGAGTTTTTCCATGAGTGCATAGTTTGGAACTGTAAATTCACGCCAGCGGCCAAGACCTGTACGAGGATCCATAAGGAAGCCTACTAAGATCCAGCCTTTTGGGTTTTGAATTTCGTCTATTGTAAGATTGCCGGAGTCTACCTTGTCTACGGCAGTCATAATATCATCAAAGTTAGGGAATTTTTCCTTGCCGCCATAATATTCGTAAATAATGCGGGCACAGGAAGGTGTGATGCGGCTTTCGCCTTTATATTTTCCGGCAAGCTCCTGACGTTCA
>JAFYDO010000125.1 GCA_017544745.1 Treponema sp.
CTTTTGATACAGCAGAAGAACGGGCAGAGTATAACCACGGAATGAGAATAATTTCCTTTGCAGACAGGCTTGGTCTTAAAAAGAACCACGTAGATATTCAGCCGCCTGACACAACATTAATTGACCTTACCGCCAGCGAAGACGAAATACTTGGGCGTATGCACCAGAAATGGCGATACAACATACGGCTTGCAGAAAAAAAAGGTGTGGTTGTAAAGCGCTACTTAGGAAACGATGTTAACTTGTCACAAAAAATAGACAGATTTTATGAGCTTACAAAAGAAACAAATGCGCGCGACGGAAACTCAAGCCATGCCAAAGAATATTATCTGGATTTGATAAAGTCCTCTGCAGACCAGATAGCCGCAGGCAGCGATGTTCCTGTTGTTTCACTTTATATTGCAGAGCACGAAGGCGATGAAATTGCTGCCATAATGACGCTGTTTAGCAAAGATGAAGCCATATATTTATATGGAGCCAGCAGCAATCACAAACGAAACTTAATGCCAAATCATCTTTTGCAGTGGACAGCTATGAAGGATGCAAAGGCTTATGGTTCCAAATATTATGACATGTACGGAATGCCGCCGGACGGAGAAGACGAACATCATCCTATGCACGGACTATATATGTTTAAAGCAAACTTTGGCGGCCATATAATTCACAGAATTGGCAGCTGGGATATTCCTTTTAAAAATATTTACAATCTTTACAGTACCGCAGAAAAGCTAAGGGCATTCTGGTATAAAAAAGTAATTAAAAAGTTAAAGGGCAGATAAAATGAACTTTTACGATTCAACTCAAATTCCCTGCTTTGGTGTAGCCGGAAATTTTACCGGACACCTGGAACAGGCGGGAGAAGCAATAGATTTTGCAAAGGTAAAGACAAAAGAAGCAGGCGCTCCAAAAGCAATTTTTCCAACCTATATTCCAGCACAATCTGGCGTACCAGAATTCTTAAGCATTTTTCCTTTTGATTCCAAAACAATAATTTTTCCAAAGGATGAACAAAAGCTTCAGATAGAACCTGAATGTGCTTTGTTATTTGAAGCAATCTGGCAAGGAGAAATTCTGTACGACCTTAAACCTGTCTGTTTTGGTGCTTCTAACGACTGTTCAATCCGTAAACAAGGTGCAAAAAAAATAAGCCAGAAAAAAAACTGGGGAAAATGCTCAAAGGGGTTTTCTGAAAATCAAATTACGGTAGACGGCTTTGAAAAGGGCTGCTTATTAGATGATTACCGTATTGCAAGCTTTTTAATTCGTGATGGTAAGGTTTATGATTACGGAGAAAACTCAGCGGTGCACGATTACAGCTATATCTACAAAAAGCTTACAGAATGGATGCTGGATAAATTTAATAACCAGCAGGATGAAGACCCTGCAGAAGATATTCACAGTTATCTTGTTGCAGCAGGCTGTCCGTCTCTCATAATGGTGTCTATAGGTGCAACTCGCTACACAAGCTGGGGAGAATCAAATTTCCTTCAGAATGGAGATAAAGCTGTAGTAGTAGTTTATCCGGAATCTAAATATGAGCCACAAGATATTAAAAAGATGGCGGCAGATGGCAGTTTTCCAGACCGCTCAATTTCTGCTTTAGTTCAGACGGTACAGGTTTAACACCAGCAGTTATACATTCACAAAAGCCTTTTTCTCGTTCTTGCTTTGCAGCAAGGTCATTACTCTGATTTAAAAGGCACACTCCATCAATTTTCATAAGGTCCTGCATTTCTGCTTTTGTCATAAGAGGAAGTTTTATACTCATAACATCACAAGAAGGCTCTGGCAGCGGTTTTTTTTGAACACAAGATCTGTATATCATTTCAAAAACAGAAAGTCCGCAGGCAGCAGCATAGGTAAAGGTCATTCCGCTAAGGCGCGGGTTTATTTCGATTATATGCCAGCGTCCTTTATCATCTAAAATCAAATCAATCTGAGTTACTCCGCATA
>JAFYDO010000126.1 GCA_017544745.1 Treponema sp.
AAAATCATTATAATAATAAGGATATAATAGATATATTTTTATTGAGCGGAGAAACAAGTGTTCTTAAAAAGTCTGGATATTTATGGTTTTAAGTCCTTTGCGGACAGAACTCATATAGATTTTGCAGAGGGTATTACAGCGTTGCTGGGCCCTAACGGCTGTGGAAAAAGTAATGTCGTAGATGCAATCAAATGGGTACTGGCCGAAAACCGCTCTAAAAATCTGCGTGCCGAAAAGATGGAGGACGTAATTTTTAACGGAACAGAACGCCGTGCCTCCCTTAATACCGCAGAAGTTACACTCACCCTTTCTAACGAAAACGGACTCCTTCCTCTTGATGATTCAGAAATTGCAATTACAAGACGACTCTATCGTTCAGGAGACCAGGAATATTTTATAAATCAGAGACAGGCAGGCCCTACAGAAATCCGCCGTCTTTTTATGGACACCGGTGTTGGTAAAGCCGCTTACTCTGTAATGGAACAGGGAAAAATTGACCAGGTACTTTCGAGCAAGCCGGAAGACCGCCGCTATCTTTTTGAAGAAGCAGCAGGAATCAGCCGCAGTAAAGCCGAATGTGCCGAAGCAGAACGCGAGCTTGAAAAAACCCGAATCAACATGCAGCAGATTGAAATCTCGCTCAACGAAATTAAACGTCAGTATGATTCGCTCAAGGTTCAGTCTGAAAAAACAATTAAATACCGCAAGTTCAAAGAAGAGATTTACGAAAATGAACTTGATTTAACCCTCCTGCGCCTTAAGAACTTTGTCCAGGAAAAAGCACGCCACGAAGAAGAACTTAAAAATGTTCAGGCAAAGCGCGACAAGGTTCGCCAGGAAATTGATGAAATAAACAATACCATCAGCGAAAATATGGACAAGGTAAAGGAACTGCAGAACAACCTTTATGCAAAGCAGGGTCTTTTAATTGGTATTGGTCAGGAAAAGAACGGTAAGCAGGAGCTCATAAAACAGGCTAATCAGCGCGCCGGAGAAATCAAAGAAAAAATCAGCAGTCTCGAAGTAAAGATCAACGCAATTCAGGAACGAATTGATACACTCCAGGAAGAGATTGATGAACAGAATGCTGTGCTTCACGAAAAAAATAAGCAGCTGCAGGGAATTAAAGACAACATTGTTTCTTTTAAACAGAATATAGAAACTTCCGGTTCCCAGATTACCGAAAACGATAAACGCGCAGGCCAGCTCAAAGATCAGATTGAAGAACTGGACAACAAACGCGCAGAGCTTCAGAAAGAACTTGCTGCAATTACCGAAGACATTGTTTCTGAACTTGATAAAAAACTTAAGGATGCTGGCTTTAGTGAAAGTGCCATGCGTCTTGCCAAGGAAGAGCTGGATACTGCCATGGGCAAGCTCCGCATTTATCTTGATGGACGCAAAAATATCTTTAACGATTTTGCAAACCAGAAACACACTGCCGAAGAAAGTCTTGCAACTGTAAAAGAAGCCGCAGACGCTTTTGGAGAAGCTCAAGGCCAACTTACAACAGTACAGGATGCACTTATAAAATACCTTAATGCCTCCCCTGCTTTTATTACAGAATTTTTGTCACCATCCGGTGTAATGACAAAAAAGCGCGGCATTGACGAAAAGATTGAACAGAACATTGCACGCGTAGAAGAACTCAACGGTCAGATAGAAGGACTCCATGCTCAGAACGCAGACCTTAGCCGAAAGATAAATGAATACAACGAGACACTCAACAAGCTGCGCATAAACGAGATTCAGATGCAGGAACAGATTACTGCCTGCCAGAATCAGACAAGCATGCTCAACCGTTCTCTTACTACAGAAAAAAATACTCTCAACGAAACTCAGGATGAGCTCTACGGCGAAAACAAGCGTGCCGACGAAATTAAAGAACAGGTGCTTGGACTTGAAGAAGAGCTTGCAGAAATTGAACAGCGCGGTAAAAAGCTTGCCGACGAAATGAATGAGCTTGATAAAGAAATTGAAGTCTGCAACAAGAGCGTTTCGGGTAAGAGCGACACCCTTAATAAAAAGCGCGAAGAACAGAATAAGTATCAGGAAAAGGTAGAAAGCCTTAGTCTTTCGCTCAATTCTTCTGACAACAATATCAATAACGTAAAGCAGAATTTCCAGGATAAGTATTCGCGAGACCTCATGGAATTTGAAGAGCGCATGTATAAAATTACAACGCCTGCCAGCGACCTCCGCGACAAGCTTGCACGCGCCCGCGAAAACTTTAACTCCCTTGGTTCTGTAAACCTTATGGCTCCCGAAGAGTTTAACGAAGTTAAGGAACGTTACGAAAGACAAAAGACAAACTACGAAGACACTCAGCGCTCACTTGAAAACCTTGTTCGTGTAAGTGAAGAAATCCGTTCTAAATCTGCAGAGATGTTTATCGAAACTTATAACCAGATTAAAAAGAATTTCCATAACATGTTCCGCCGTCTGTTTAATGGTGGACGTGCAGAGCTCAAGCTTGCAGACCCTGCAAACATCTTAAGCTCTGGTATTGATATTTACGCACAGCCGCCTGGAAAGAAGCTAGAAAATATTGCACTCCTCTCTGGTGGTGAAAAAACTATGACCGCAGTTGCTCTGCTTTTTGCAACCTATCAGGTTCGTCCAAGTCCGTTCTGTCTCCTCGACGAAATTGATGCTGCCCTTGATGACAAGAATGTTTCAAGCTTTGTAACAACTCTGGAAAGCTTTGCAAATGTAAGTCAGTATATTGTAATTACTCATAACAAAAAGACTGTAATGGGTGCAAGCACAATGCTTGGTATTACAATGGAAGAGTCTGGCGTTAGTAAAGTAATTGCTTTACGCCTTGACCAGGATATTAAACGCGGTGCCGAAATTGACCGCACTGCTTCTGAATTTGTTGATGAAGATGTACCGGAGGAAGAAGGAGTTGTAATTCCACCACGTCCTCCGCGCCGTATTCATAATCCTGATGGAACTATAACCGACCCTCAAAAGGAACAGCCAAAGGCTAACGGAGAAACAGAATAAAAGATGGATATCAAAGGTTTCTTTGAAAAAGTTAAGGAAAAAATTGTTTCTCTATATCAGCTTATTGCAGACTACTGCCACGATAATAAACGCAATGCAATTTTGTTTGCAAGCCTTGGCGCCTGTATATTGCTTTTACTCATTCTTTTAATCTGTCTTCCAAAAGGCAAAAAAAAGGATAAAGCCGAAGCTCCAAGAGAAATTGTTCTTACTCAAGACCTTCTTATTCCTAATGGTCCTGAGTTTGACAAGGATTATAATATTTCGCGACAGACAAAAGATAAATGGACAGATGAACAGACCGAAGAATGGTTTGTAATTCCGACAGAAAAAGATATTCAGTCACTTGAAAAAGCGAATGACAATATAGTTTCTGATATTACAGGAGCGGCACCATGATGAAAAAAATATTTTTTATTATGCTCTGTGCAGTTGGTTTCTCCCTCATTTCCTGTGGTTCTACAAAGGGCCAGGATGCAGGAGAAATAGACTCTACCGAAGAAACAACAATTGCTGCTCCAGAAGAAATAGATGAACCTCAACAGGAAGCTGAACAGGAAGCTGCAGAAGAAACACAGCCCCTTGTTATGGAAGAAGCAGAAGAAAATGTTGATGAGCCAGAACCGCAGCCTTCTGATTCTGAATATCCTCCGCTTGCAGATATTACTGAACCGGACATAATTGATATTCCTGTAGAAGAAATCATCAAGAAAGAACAGGAAAAAGAAGAACAGGCACAGGCCGAAAAACAAAAAATAGAAGAACCAGTTCCTGAACCAGAAGAGCTCCCTCCTCTGCCTCCTGCAGAAGAAATTGACGATGCTGCCCTTCAACAAGCTCAGGAACCGCTTTCAGATGGGGTCCCTGAGCCTGTCGAAGGGGTCGAAGGTCAGGGGGAAACAGAAGCCACCGAAGAAACTCTTGTCGAACCTGTAATAGAAATTCAGGAAGAACCGGAAGAAATTATAATTACACCGTCACGCAGCGTTTCCTTAAAGAAAGGAGAAACTCTTGTAATTACATATCCGGGAAGCGGCTGGATTTACATGGGTTCTACAAGCGAATACAACAACCTTGCAAGCCGCGGACGCAAGCTTGGAACTACAGATACTAAATACACACTGCTTGCAAAGGAACCGGGCACACAGATTCATCATTTTTATAAGGTAGACAATCTTACCGGTGAATATATTGACGACTATATCGAAGTAACTGTTCTGGAAAAGAAAGGAACTTCCAGCACAGTTGTAAACGCTCCTGACTACAAGGAAGTTGTTCCTAAAAAAGCAGAAGCTCCTGCAAAATCAAGCACGACAAAAAAGAAGGAAGCAGAAGCACAGGCTCAGAAGCAGGCTGAACAAGAAGCTAAAATTGAAACAAAAACCGAAGCAAAGACCGAAGTAAAAACAGAAGCAAAAGCCGAAGAATCTGTAATAGTAATTGACGACGAAGAAACTCAGGTTGTAGAAGTCCTGGAAGAAAGCGTAGAAGCAATTCCGGACCTTGATAATTATATGACCCAGGCAAAGGACCTTATCAATTCTAAGGATTATGCCAAGGCCTATAATATGCTCACAACCTATCTTGAATACGCAAATGACGGACGAGACGAAGCCCTTTATATTCTTGGACAGATTCTGGAAGCAGATTCTCCTGTTAAAAATATTAAGGAAGCAATAAGCACATATCAGACCTTGTGCGACAGTTATCCTGCCAGCAAGTACTGGGACAGTGCTAATAAACGAATTATCTATCTTAAAAGATTTTATATAGACATTCACTAATAAGGAGGAAAAGAATGTTCAAAAAATTATCAGTAATCTTAATAGCTGCGGGAGTTGTGCTTTTAAGCTCCTCCTGTACTGTAAATAAACCGGCAGAACAAGTAAGAACCATAACTGTATCTGGTACAGGAATTGTAACACTTCCTGCAGACCAGCTTTCCGTACGATTTCTTATAAGAACTTCGGAATGGAATGTAAACTATGCACGCGACAAGAATGCCGAAGCAACAACTAAGGTAATTGAAAAAATTAAGGAAGCAGGAGTTTCTGCAGATGACATTACAACTGTTGACTACAGAATTACTCAGGATAATTCCAATTCATACCCTGGAAAATATACAGTAGTAAATTATGTTCAGGTTTTAATCCGCGACATAAATAACGCAGGAAATGTAATTGATAACGCTGTTGCAAATGGAGCAAATGGACTTACCTCCTTTAATTATTCTGCAAAGGAAAATCCAAACTCTTTGAGAGAAGCACGCACACTTGCTGTACAGAATGCACAGGATGCTGCAAGTCTTATTGCAGGAGCCAGCGGCTGTAAGATTGCAGATGTAATTGATATTCAGGAAGGCTACAATCCTTCTTCTTATACAAGAAGCTCAAATGGTGCTATGCTTAAGTCTGCAGGTAACAGCTACACTACACCAATTGAAGCAGGCAACGTAGAAATTACTTCTACTGTAACAATTACTTTTTCTTTGACAAACTAAAATAAGGAGCACTTAAATGTTAGACTATAAATTTATTAAAGATAATCTTGATGCTGTAAAACAGAATATCATCAACCGCAATATGACAGCTGATGCAGACAAGGTAGTTGAACTTTTTGATAAGCGCACTGCCCTTGTAACAAAGCTTCAGGGACTTCAGCAGAAGCGTAATGAAAACGCACAGGCTATGAAGCAGAAGCTTGATAACGATAAGCGCCAGGAACTCATTGCAGCTGGTAAAGCAATTAAAGATGAGATTTCTCAGGTAGAAGCAGAAACTAAGGAAACAGAAGCAGCGCTCGAAGAAGCAGCACGCCAGATTCCTAATATGGTTCACCCTGATGCACCAATCGGTAAGCTCGACACAGAAAACCTTGAAGTAAAAAAGGTTGGCACTCCACGCAAGTTTGATTTTGAACCAAAAGATCATGTTCAGCTTGGTGAGTCACTCGACATAATTGACTTTGATCGTGGTACAAAAGTTAGTGGTCCTAAATTCTACTACCTTAAAAACGAAGCAGTTTTTCTTGAGCAGGCACTCATTATGTATGCGCTCAACACACTCCGCAAGCATAACTTTGAAATGTTCATAACACCGGATGTTGCAAAAGAAGAAGTTCTTAAAGGAATTGGTTTTAATCCACGTGGTAACGAATCTAACGTTTACTCAATCGAAGATGAAGGAACTTGTCTTGTAGCTACTGCAGAAATTACTTTGGGTGGTTACCACCAGGATGAAATCCTGGACAAGGCTACACTCCCTCGTTTCTACGGTGGTTTGAGCCACTGTTTCCGCCGCGAAGCCGGTGCTGCCGGTCAGTTCTCTAAGGGACTTTACCGCGTTCACCAGTTTGACAAAGTAGAAATGTTTGCCTACTCTACCCCGGAACAGTCAGACGAGATTCACGAAAAACTCCGCCTGATTGAAGAAGAAATCTTTGAAGGACTTGGACTTCCATTCCACGTTGTAGACACCTGTACCGGTGACCTTGGTGCCCCAGCTTACCGTAAGTGGGACCTTGAAGCCTGGATGCCTGGCCGCAACGGTGGTGAATACGGAGAAGTTACTTCTACTTCTAACTGTACAGACTACCAGGCACGCCGCCTGAACATTAAGTACAAGGACGATGACGGAAAGAACAAGTATGTTCACACTCTCAACGGTACAGCAATTGCCGTAGGACGTGCCATGCTTGCAATCCTTGAAAACTATCAGAACGCAGATGGTTCGGTTACCATTCCACCGGTACTCGTGCCGTATTGTGGATTTGATAAGATACTTCCAAAAAAATAGCCCTTCGACAGGCTCAGGGACCACGATGGAAAGAGACTACACTAAACCAATCTTTTTTGTTCTCCTGTTTTTTGCCTTTATCCTTATGGGCTTTTTGTGCAAGGTTTTGTCATCGGTATTAATTCCGGTTGCCATTGCAATTTTAATGGCACTGGCTTTTTACCCGATTGTTCGCAATATGGAGATTCGTGCTAAAATCAACTGGGTTGTGGGCTCCCTGCTCATTGTCCTGGTAATTATTGTAGTTCTCTTTTTTGCCTCGGGCATTTTAGTAAAAGGCTTTTCTACAATTGCAAGTGAATACAGCAAGTACGAAAACCGCTTTATGTCAATCTACAAAATGATTGCCCAGCAGTTTAATCTTGCTATTGATGAAGAAAAAAGCTTTGCTACAAATATGTGGAATATTCTTGAGGTAAGAAAATATGTTCAGGATTTTGCCCTTGGACTTTCTTCAGGTGTTTTGAGCTTTAGTAAAACCCTGCTTCTTATCTTAATTATGTTTGCATTTCTTTTAATAGAAATCAAAGGCTTTAAACGCAGAATTACAAATGCCGTAAAAGACGAAAACAAAAAGACGATACTAAATATTTCACAGCAGATTGGAGAAGATGTAGTCCGCTTCCTTTCAATAAAGTTTTTTATTTCGCTGGCAACAGGTGTACTTGTATACCTTGCCGCCCTCATAATTGGCCTTGACTTTCCTATTGTATGGGCCTTTATTGCCTTTGTAATGAATTTTATTCCAACCTTTGGTTCAATAATTTCTACACTCTTTACAACCATTTTTGCACTACTGCAGTTTTACCCACATTACGGAAAAGTAATTTTTATTTTCCTTTTTATGATTGCAGTAAACTTTATACTGGGACAGATTCTTGAACCCCGCATCGAAGGTGAACGCCTTGGACTTAGTCCTTTTGCAATTCTTGTAAGCCTTACCCTCTGGGGTTACATCTGGGGCTTTATAGGCATGATTCTGGCCGTACCGATGACCGTAATCATCAAGATCTTCTGCGAGAATATTCCTAATTTGAACATTATTTCGACGGTTCTTGGAAAAAAAAGAGATTCTAAACGAACAACCTCTTAGTTGCTTTTTCGTAGAGGTATCTTAAATCTTCTTCCTGCAGTGTTGTGTAGACAAAGTCTATGCACTTGCGTTTGCCACTGTCGTCGGTGTAAACATTATTTACAACACAAGTAACAAAAATATCGCGTGAAAGAATCGGGCTGTTCTTTATAGAAAAACAGAGCTTGAGTCCGTACTCATGTCCAGGTTCATAATTGTCTGCAGCGTTTTCGCTTCCAAGAACAATGCGTTCATGATCCACATACAAGATTGCAAGCGGCATAACACGGTTTTCTATAGCCTGAACTTTTTTATCACCTTCAAAAGTAAGATAATTGCACACAGGAATAAGTTGGATACCGTTGCCTGCATTTTTATGAATCTTTGCTTTTTCTACAAACTGTTCAAGATATTCCTTAGCTTTTTTCTGATTATCAAGCGGAATAGATTTCCATACAGGGCGTGAAAAAAGCACTTCGTTTTCCCACGGAACACACTGAGTATTTATATCCTTTTTAGAGTTTACTTCAAAGTAAAGGACAGCAGAAAAATCGTAATCAGTTTTTTCTTCTACATCTTTAATTCGATTAAGGCTTTCAGGGACAAGAATATAAAGTCCCTTTTTATCCTTATCTACGAGGGAAGAAAAATAAAGACCTACACGATTAAAATAAAATTCTACACGTACGGTTTTTCCTGCAAAACCTACAACGGACTGCGGTGGATTTTCAAGATGAATCTTTCCGTTTTTCTGAACTTTAATATGTTCCGGTTTAAGAGCAACAGGAAAAATCTGCGAAGCCAGAGGATGAATACCTTCGGCTGATTCAGAGGCTTTTTCTTCGTTTACAGGAGTTAGAGTTACAGGAACATTTCCATCCATCAGATACTGAAGAACAAGCTCACGTTCAATGCCCGAAAGCTTTTCTTTGTCCAATTCAGAGTTACTGCTGTTTTTCTGTTTCTCCATTCAGTTTCCCCCACCTGATTATTTCTATTTGATTAATCTTATACCCTACATGGTAAGACAAAAATACAGATAAATCAATATATTCTTTGCCTTTATAGAATCTTACCGGAACTTGTACTACATCGTCACCTTCAAAGGCACTGCAGATTACAAATCGGTCAAACAAAGGCTGCTCCGGGTCCTGAGGTTTTGTCCATACCTCTGAAAAATCTTTTTCGAAGAAAACATAATTAAAAAAGTATTCACTGTAAAAAAAGGAAGAAAGATCGGCGCTGTTGTCCTTAAAGGCATTGCAAAAATCTTTTACTGTATTAAGCAGGGCCGAATTCATTGTAGAAGTATCCAGACTTGCAAGCTCTTTAATTTGCGGATATACGGGGGCATTTACATTTCTAAGAGACTGAACCAGCTGCGGGCTTACTAGATTTTTATCTGCAATATTTATAAAGGTATTTAGTTTTGAATTAAGACGTCCGGCTTCTATTTCCATTGTCCAGACAGTTTTTTCAGATTTTTCGGTTAACTCATTTCGCAGAGTATTTTCCTGAGTTTTTATTGTTACAGCCTGCGCATTAGAACAGGAAAAGAGAATAAATAAAACTGATAAACCGAGGATAACTCCCCAAACCTTTTTGCTCATCACCATCATATTATCAAATTTCGGCTGTTTTTACTAGAAAAAAAAGCAAATAATCGTACAACTATTGACACAAATAGTGCAATTTGATATATTAGATACATCACTTATGAGTGATTCGGGCAGTTAGCTCAGCTGGTACGAGCGTCTGGTTTACACCCAGAATGTCGGGAGTTCGATCCTCTCACTGCCCACTAAGGCTTGGTTTTTACCAGGCCTTTTTTATTGTATCACCATCTTATAACCCACGTATTGCTTTTCAAGGTCCTTGCAGCCAACAAGACCGCAAAAGTTTCCTGATTTTCCAAAAACTGCAAAAAGGTCATCGGCGGTTTGCATAACAATTTTATCTGCAAAAAAGGTTTTGTGTAACGGGCGACCAAATCTAAAATCCTGTTCACTGGTCTCATCTGCAAAATGAAGGATTTTAAAACCACAGAGAACTGCTGTCTGTTCATCAAAATCCTTTGCAGTCTGTATAATTTCTTTTTGGAACTCAAGCTCCTGTTCTCGTTCCGGTTTGACCGGCTTTTCATTCTTAAGTTTTTGGGAAATCTCTATACATTTTTCTATATTAAATTCCGGGAGTGAATTATAACCTGCTGCTTCTTCAATACCAAAATTTCCAACCTTAGTTCTGTATAAGCCTGTCAAATGAGCCGCAGAACCACAGGCCTTGCCAATATCGCGCGCAAGACATCTTATATAAGTTCCCTTTGAAACAGAAAAGTCTATAAGACAGGCCATAACCTTACCATCCGCGTTTTTCATAATCTGTTCTATATTTGCAGAAAAAACATTTATTTTTCTTGCAGGAATATCTACCTCTACACCTTTACGTACAAGTTCGCTTGCACGTTTTCCGTCTACATGAATTGCACTAAATTGTGGAGGAGTTTGCATCTGTTCTCCAACAAAAGAAGCAACAACAGAACGCACAGTTTCTTCATCCGGCAGAGGAGCCTCGCACACAACAGTTCCTTCATAATCAAGAGTATCTGTTTCGCTGCCAAAGCTTAGTACTGCCTTATATGATTTATCAAACTCTGTGATGTTTCCCGCAAGTTTTGTAAGACGACCTGTACATACAACAAGCAAACCTTGAGCAAAATTGTCAAGGGTTCCTGTGTGTCCAACCTTTGTTGTATTAAAGGCCCGTTTTACATTATAAAGGGATGTAAAAGATGTGATTCCCGGCATTTTTGCCAGTAAGACTATTTTATCCAGCGGTTTCTCCATTTTCTGCTCTTTCTTTTTCAAGCTCGTTGAGTTTGCGGACCATGTTAAAGCCTTCTTTCATACCGGCATCAACACAGAAAGTGAGCTTTGGAAACTTAAAAATACGGAGCTTTTTAGAAATCTCGCGCTGAATAAAGCCGGCGGCGGCATTGAGTCCGTCTACACCAAGCTTTACATTGCTGTCGGGTAAAAAAGAAGAAACATATACTTTTGCATAGCTCAAGTCTTTAGTAACTTCTACGCGGTTTATGCTCAAAAAGGTGTTTACGCGGGGATCTTTTACATCCCCGCGCATAATGAGCTGGG
>JAFYDO010000127.1 GCA_017544745.1 Treponema sp.
GAAGGTAAGATTACAATGCTCCTTGGTGTTCCTCTCTTGTTCAACAAGCTGCTTGCAGGCATTATGAAGGGCATTAAAGAAAAGGGTGCCTTTGTTTACGGAATTATTAAGTTCCTTATGGGACTTTCCTATATAATCAAAAAGCTTACAAAGTGCAATCCGGGAAAAGCTTTGTTCAAATCTGTGCTCAAAAAGGCCAACATCTACACTCTGCGTATTGCAATTTGTGGCGGAGGACCTTTGGCTCCAAGTGTATTCAAGGCTTACAATGAGCTTGGAATTGACTTTGTTCAGGGCTATGGTCTTACCGAAACTTCTCCTATTGTTGCGCTCAATCCGGTTTATGCCTTTAAGATTGAAAGTGTCGGTAAAAACCTGCGCGAGGTAGAGTTTAAGGTAATTGATGCAGACGAAAACGGAGTAGGCGAACTTTGTATAAAGGGACCTATGGTTATGAAGGGCTATTACAACATGCCTGAAGAAACTGCTGCCACCTTTACCGAAGACGGCTGGTTTAAAACCGGTGACCTTGGCTGGATTGACCGCGAAGGCTATGTAATGCTTTCTGGTCGTGCAAAGAATATGATTGTAACTGCCGGCGGTAAAAACGTTTATCCGGAAGAAATTGAAAATGCTTTCCAGCTTTATGATGAACTTGAACAGATTACAATCCAGGGCTATATTCCTGAAGGTCAGGGTGCAGGCGAAGAAATTGAAGCTCTTATTTACCCTGCCGACTCAATGCTTACCCGCATAGGCGCAGACAGAAAAAATCCTGCCGATGCCGACAGGATTCAAAAAGAAGCTTCTTCTATTGTTGATGAAGTAAATAAAAACCTTCTTTCTTACCAGCGCATTTCCAAAGTTACCATTTTACCGGAGCCTCTGGAAATGACAACTACTAAGAAGGTTAAGCGCATTTATAAGAAGTAATTACCAGCTGTACCTTACTGCTATACCGGCGCAGAATCCAACATTAGGTTCTGTGTCGTTTATGGTTCCCATAAAGCCAAATTCAATTGGTACAGAAAGGTGACCAAAGAATGTAAAATCAAAACCAAAGCCAGCACCCGCAATAAATGAGTGCTGGTTTTTTGTTGAATCTACAACTCTCTTATACACAGTATCATCCCAGTGTGTTTCATTCTTTTTTGCGTAGTCATAACCCAAAAGCCCAAATGCAAACAATCTTGAACAAACCTTGTCTTTCCAGGCTGTTTCAAAAAGTGTAAAATTTGGTTCCACTGTAAAATTACATTCTATTGGGGTATCGGTATTGTTTGGACTTGAATAATAAATATAGGTTCCAAACTTTGTGGCAAAAAGATCGGTAAAACGTCTTTCGTACTGAATACCACCTATCGGAGTTTCGGCACCAATTATATACATACCAATTGCATTTTTGTTATCAAGTCCATTTGCAAAGGCTGTACCTGATGCACAAACGATGGTAAATAATCCTGTCAGAATAAGCTTTTTAAGGTTGTTTTTCATTTTTTAAGTCCTCCATTTTTTAAGCTTTTATAATAAAACAATTA
>JAFYDO010000128.1 GCA_017544745.1 Treponema sp.
CCCTGGCTGTCGGTTACTACAACTCCGGAGTCTGTAATTGTAATTGGAGTAGAGCTCTTTACATTTACATCACTCTTTAGCTTGAGTACCAGGTTAGAATCAAACTTACCAACCTTCCAGTCATTTCCATCTGCAATTACACAGTAGAAGTCGTTTCCATCTCGCATAAGAACTGAATCTGGAGCAAGAGTTTCGTTACTTTCACTTGTAATTTCCATATTTACCTGGTCAATTGTTACAAGCTTAATTGCAGCGTTACCTGCATCTTCTCCTGCTACTGCAATAAATTCATCGCCAATTGCATAGATTGTTCGGTTACGAATCTGTGTTACAGGAGACTTCTTTATAATCTCACCAGTTTCTGTATTAAAGCGTACAAGGCGACTTAAAAGTGCTTTTTCGTCCGAAAGCATAATACCGTATTCGCTAGGCATTTTTGCTTCTGCAGCTTCTTTTTCCTGAACTTCCTGCTGGTCTTTAGCAATTTCCTTGCGTTCCTGCTGTGCTTCGTTCTGTTTCTTATCTGCAAGAGCCTGCTGTTCTTTAGCTTCTTCCTTGGCTTCTTCGGTCTTCTTTTCCTGTTCCTTTACTTCTTCTTTCTTTTCATCAGCCTGCTTTTGAGCTGTTTCGGCTTTCTGCTTGTTTTCTTCAGTAGGATTCTTTTCGGCTTCCTTCTTGGCTTCATCAGCTTTTTTCTGAGCGGTCTGAGCTTCCTTCTTTGTTTCGTTAAGGTTCTTCTGTTCTTCTGCAGCTTTTTTCTGTGAAGATTGAGCCTTTTCTGTTGCCTGTTCTGCTTCGCGTTCCTTAAGGTCTACCATGTCCTTACGGCTTTCTACGTTGCGGTCATCATCTTCTTTCATGGATTCTACAACATTTGAATCGCTGATTACCGAAGTATCTACAGTAGAAAGGCCACCGCTTACATCATAAAGAGGAATAACAATTTCTGATTTTCCTGGCCAGTCTTTGTAGTTTACGGCAAGACCACAGTTATCCTTGCTAAGGTTTTTCATAACTGCGCTCTTGTATTTAGACTCATATACATCATATTTTCCGCGGTAAACGGCATTGTAAACTGTAACGAATACTGCAAGTGTATCTGCATCTTTTTCGCTGTAGCCGTATGCACTTGAAAGATATGCACTGATAATTCGGCGCAGGTTTACAATATGGTCAACAGTAGCATCTGGACCAATAAAAAGAATATCAGCATCAAGCTTGCCTTTTTCGTTTGCATCTACAGCATGAACAACATAGTATTTATTTTTGTTGCCAACAGAAGAGGCTTTTTCAGGAACAATAGTTTTACCCATGTCTGAACCAATAGCTTTGATTGCAGCAAGCGAATCAATAACCTTGTGTGGTCCTACATAGTTAATAAATTCAATTGTTTCTGAGCCTGTTACTCTAAGTTCGGGTTCGTTTACTTCCAGAGCAGTAAGTCCGGATAAAACCAATAATGAAATAATTAAAGAAGATAATAGTTTTTTCATAATTACACCTTATCCTCTAATTATAACACGGTTTTTATTATTTACCAACAAGTTTTTTTAAAGTATTTCGGGCGTAATCTCGGATGACAGAAGTGTATTTTGGATAGAGAAGTGTTGTAAGAGTATCCTTACCCTTAGGTTCTATTGCGTCATAACCCATGGTCCAGCAGATTGAATAGACTGCATCGCAAAGCTCCTTGAGCATGGTTTCGTCCTTTTCGCTAAGGTTATGTGCAAGATATTCAAGACTGTCCATTATAACTCCGTTTGGATCATAACCGTTTTGAATAATTCCCTTAAGTAAAGTAGATTGAATTGTTTTGTTCTGTTCATATTTTAGAAAATATGCAACATAATCGCAGAAGGTATCTGTATAAAACAGGCAGAGTTGGGATGCAATATTTTGAATACCCGTTGCATCTGTTTCGAAAATTGATTTTTCTATTCTTGTTCCAAAATTAGTTGTCGTAAGATTCTTTTTATAGGCACTGCAAATAGAAAGCAGCTCGGAAGCATATTCCCTTTCTGTTTTGCCGTAGTTTCCGTTTTTAAGAGTCTGAACACGTTCTGGGAGCAGAAGGTTTTTATCAAGCGGCAAGGGCAGCGGGAGTTCAAGCAAGGTAGTATTAATTTCGTAATAGCTTTGATATGCTCTTTGAGTTTGTGTCTGCTGGTTTTGGGAAGCAGTCTTTGCAGGTGCATGCGCAGTCCTAAAGGATTGAATACTCCAGTCAGAACAGAATAAGAGATAACAGTTGTCTACAGTAAAAGCTGTATAGGAATAGGTAAAGCGGCTTTTTTTGCCTGGAAGAATACCGCTCCATATGTAACGGCCTGCATTGTTGTAAAAATATGCATTAGATGTATCTGCAATGAATACGCCTGAATCATTATACCAGCCGTAGGTCGGGACAATGCCCTGGTCTATAACAAATGAATCTTTAATGCTTCCGTCTTCGAGGTTTATATAATCAATTTCTACGTTTGACTTTTTTATGTTTACATAAATAACACTGGTTTTATCCTGGGAAAGAATAAAAAAGTCCTGGTTTGTTTTTTGGGTAAGCTCTTTTTTAAACAGCCACTGATGTTCAGACTTATTATTTTTTAAGTTAAATAGGCCGCTGGTTCCGTCTGTAAATACAAGGAGAATTCCTTTGGGAGTTGTAAGTGCATTTATAACCTGTCCCGCAAAAGTAATCTCTTCTACAATTTCTCCAAATGGAGTTATGCGTACAGCTTTTGTTTTTCCTTTATCCAGCTGCAGCAAAAATACAACAAGACTTCCATCTGGCAGCTGCTGTACCTGTGTCTTTGCCTGAGATGGTGTTGTTACTGTCCATTTTTGAACTCCGTTTATTCCAAAGCAGGTGATGGAATCTGAACCACGAACAAAAAAGCGTCCGTCCTGACCGCCAAACGGAACATCAATAATTTTATAATCTAAGGTTGCATTCCAAAGTTCTCTGCCGTCGGGGTTTAAAAGACTAACACGCTTTGAACTGTTTGTTACAACAGCAAAAAAGTCATGATCAAGTACTCCAAAAAATGCTGAAGTTGCCTTTGTTAGATTTGATTCAAAAACAATGCGTCCCTCGCTTGTAAAAGCCATAAGATTTTTTGCATCTGTAATTACTGCAAAACCGTAGGAAGTCATTTGAGGTTCGCATATTACCTTGCCCGGAAGAACTCGGGTCCAGGTTGCATTTATATTATTAAGCTCAATACCTTCTCCTGCAAAAAGCGGAAGAGATAGAAGTAGGAAAAGGAATGTCATCCCGAACTTGTTTCGGGATCTCTTATCAAACATTTTCATAATTTTTCCAAAATCACCAGACTTTCTATATGGCTTGTATTAGGATAAAAATCCATAAGAAAGACTTTCTTAATATTATAACCATTTTTAAGGAGCTGTGCACAGTCCCGGCTTTGAGTAGAAGGATTGCAAGAAAGGTACACAATAAAAGGAATACTGCTTTTGCAAAAATATTCAAGTACTGCTTTTTCCATACCGGAGCGTGGAGGATCTACTACAGCCGCATCAAAAGCAGGGCAGGAAGAAGCACAGTTCTTAGCCCAGTTTTCTCCGCTAAGGCCATAGCTTGTGTGTGTTATTCCTGCCATATTCTGTTCTGCAAAAACAAGCGCATCCCGGTTATGCTCTACAAGTACAACGTTATTATATTTCTGTCCCAAAAAGCAGGAGATTGAACCGCAGCCTGAATACATATCCAGAATATTCTGACCGCCTGGGAGTACATCCAAAATGAGCTTGATTACTTTTTCAAAAACAAAAAGATTTGACTGAAAAAAGCCACGGACATCAAAGGTAATCTTTCTGTCTAATAACTGGACTGTTACAAGATTCTGAGGCGAAAGTACTGTTCCAGCAAAATGATGGTTTTCTTTTAATTTAAGTTTTTTAGAACTTTTGCCAGACTGTATATTTTTTTGCACAGGTTTATCTTGCGGAACATATAATTTGATTTTTTCATTCTGATCGCAGACCTTGTCGCTTCCAAAAAGATGGATTCGGCCCTTTGGCCGTGCGTTACTCTCGTTTTTTTCAAGATATTCGTTTATTACGTTTTCTGCGCAAAGACACTGGTCAATTCCAACAACATTATTCTGGCTTTTAGTACAAAGACCTCCATCGGTCAGCTGAAATCTTGCTCTGTAATTAAAGTCAGGTCCGCTAATAATCTGTACGGGCAATCCAAGACTGTCCAGGTCAATTTTGTTTGAAATAAAGGAATCCTTGAGCATTTCAAGCCTAAGCTGCTTTTGGTATTCGCTTTGGATATGCATCATATTGCAGCCACCGCAGGCTCCGTAATATTTACATTCAGGATTTTTTCGGTAAGGAGAGGGCTCAATAATTTTTATAATTTGAGCGTTGTCATAATCATTTTTGTGCTGTACTATATTTATGGATACAGTTTCGTCCGGCAGGGCATAGGGAATGAATACGGTTTTTGTACCGATTTTTGCTATGGTCTGACCGCCAAAAACCATTTTCTGTGTTTTTACTGTTGCTGTTTCCATAATTTTATTGTAGCAAAATAGAGGTTATATGTCACTAAAAAGCTTTGAGTTCAAAACAAAAGACGGTTTTTCGCACTGGGTAAACAGATGGATTCCAGACTCTGATGGAGAAAACGAAGTAAAGCCAAAAGCAGTTATAGTTTTTAATCATGGTCTTGCAGAGCATTCTTTGCGCTATGACCGCTTTGGTTCAATCTTAAGCGAAAACGGCTATATTTTTAATGCTTTTGATATGCGTGGTCACGGTAAAACCGCAGAGCTTTCTATTGCAAACGGAAATGGTGACTTTGGTAAGCTTGCAGATAAAAACGGATTTGACCTTGCTGTAAAAGATATAGACGAAATGATAGACAGTGTAAGTGCAGAATATTCTGGAGTTCCGGTTATTCTTATGGCACACAGCTTTGGTACCTTTGTTGCCCAAAGCTACATAGAAAACTACCACGGAAAGATTGCCGCCTGCTTTTTAATTGGTACTGCAGGTCCTCGCATTCCGCTTGTCACTATGGGAAACATTCTTGCAAAAATGTTCAGGCTTTTCTGTGGCAAAAACAGCATCATAAAGCTTTTGGACACTCTTTCTTTTGGCGGCTACAACAAGAGAATCAAACCTCTTAATACAATTCACGACTGGCTTACAAAAGACCCGACAGTTGTCCAGATGTACGAAGAAGACAAATGGTGCGGCTTCCC
>JAFYDO010000129.1 GCA_017544745.1 Treponema sp.
ATGGCCATATTTTAATTTGCTTGTTTTAGCACCTCGTGCAAGAGCGAGCATCTGATGACCTAAACAAATTCCAAAGATAGGAGTTTTACCCCATTCACACAACTTCCTTATTTCCTCTATAACTCCAACATTTTCTGCAGGATCTCCCGGTCCGTTACTTAGCATAATTCCATCCGGTGACATTTTAAGGACTTCTTCGGCAGTAGTGTTATAAGGAACTACAGTAACCTTGCATCCGCGTTTTTCAAGCTCGCGCTTAATATTTGCTTTTGCACCAAAATCAAAAAGGACAACATTTTTGTGTGCCCCTACGCCCCCTTCGACAGGCTCAGGGACCGCAGAAGTGATATTTACCTGCACCGCCTTTAATGCATTTTCAATTTTGAAAGCTTTAATTTTCTGTAATATTTCTTGGCTTGCAGTTCCTTCATCACTCACAATCATGCCGTTCATGACACCGCTTTCGCGGAGCTTTTTGGTAAGAGCACGTGTATCTATTCCGCAGATTCCTACAATATTCTGGGCCTTCAAAAAAGCATCCAGACTTTCTTCACAGCGGAAGTTTGAAGGATGGTCACAAAGCTCCCTGACAATGTACCCGCGCACCCAGGATTTAGTGCTTTCAAAATCTTTTGGCATTACACCGTAGTTACCAATCAAAGGGAACGTCTGTGTAACAATCTGTCCGTAATAGCTTGGATCTGTTAGAGTTTCTACATAGCCGGTCATTCCTGTAGTAAAGACGACTTCTCCAATGGTCTGCCCCTTTACCCCAATACTGTGACCTTCAAAAATCGTGCTGTCTTCCAAAATCAGAAACGCCTTGCTCATTTTCTATTTGCCTTTTTAGTATGCTTTATCGTGTACTCCCGAAATAGCTCTTCCGGATGGTTCATCCATGTTTTTCCAGGCGGCATCCCATTCCAGAGCCTTGGCTGTAGAACAGGCAACTCCGGCTTCGTGCGGTACACACTTTGCGGCACTGTCGCTTGGGAAAAGATTGCTGTATATTTCGCGGTAGTAATATTCTTCCTTTGTTTTTGGTGGATTTACAGGGAATCGGTTTTCACGGCGTGCAAATTCTGCATCACTTACCTTTTCTTCCGTAATCTTTTTAAGTGTATCAATCCAGTTATAGCCTACACCATCACTAAACTGTTCCTTTTGTCTCCAGGCAATGCTTTCCGGCAGTATATCTTCAAACGCCTTGCGCAAAATCCACTTTTCAATACGCTGTTTTCCATCTGGTAAGCGAATGTTCATCTTATCTGCAGGATTGAGTCCCATTGCAATATCAATAAAATCCTTATCCAGGAACGGAACACGTCCTTCTACACCCCAGGCCATAAGTGATTTATTTGCACGCAGGCAGTCATAAAGGTGAAGCTTACTCATTTTACGAACAAGCTCTTCGTGGAATTCCTGTGCATTCGGAGCCTTGTGGAAGTACAAATATCCACCAAAAAGCTCATCACTTCCTTCACCGCTCAAAACCATCTTAATTCCCATAGATTTGATTACACGGGCAAGAAGATACATAGGTGTACTTGCGCGAACTGTAGTTATATCATAGGTTTCAATATGGTAAATTACATCAGGAAGTGCATCCAAAGCCTCCTGAATTGTAAAATGTACTTCGTGATGAACTGTTCCAATGTAATCTGCCGCCTTTTTAGCAGCCACAAGGTCCGGAGAACCTTCCAGACCAACTGCAAAACTATGTAATTGTGGCCACCAGGCGCTTTCCTTACTGTCTGTTTCTACACGTTTTTTACTGAATTTCTGTGTAATTGCGGCAATAATAGAGCTATCCAGACCACCGCTGAGCAAAACGCCATAAGGAACATCTGACATAAGCTGAGCTTTAACTGCAGCTTCAAGTCCGTTACGAACCTTTTCGATTACAGCAGGATTGATGATTTCTCCCTTGTCATCTGTAGCTTTTGGAGCAGACTTTACAGCATCATAGCTTTCCCAGTCACGCATATACCAGCGAACAGCGCCACTCGCGGTCCCTGAGCTTGCATTTGCGGTCCCTGAGCTTGTCGAAGGGGTCGAAGGGCCCCTATACAAATAACTTCCATTTGGAAACTCTTCTATAGTCTGACAGTCGCCTTCAAGTGCTTTAAGCTCACTTGCAACATAGTAGCGTCCGGCCTTATCCCAGCCCTGATACAAAGGAATTACACCAATTTCATCACGTGCAATAAGATATGCATCGTTTTCGCTGTCGTAAAGTGCAAAAGCAAAAATACCGGAAAGCTGTTCGATCATTGCAGTAAAATCGCCGGATTCACGGTACTTTTTATATAGAGGAATAATTACTTCGCAGTCACTTCCTGTTCGGAACTTATAGGAATTCTGAAATTGAGAACGGATTTCCTTATGATTGTAGATTTCACCGTTTGCAGCAAGGATAATTTTTTCATCATCACTTACAAGAGGCTGTTTTCCGCTCAAAGGGTCAACAATACTAAGGCGTTCGTGGCTCAAAATTGCATTATTGCCTGTGTAAACACCGCTCCAGTCCGGTCCGCGATGACGGATACGCTTGCTCATTTCCAGAACCTGGGCACGAAGTTCTTCCTTCAAACCTTCCGCAATAGGTGCGCTACCACTGTTCAGATCAAAACAGCCGACGAAACCACACATACAAACCTCCAAAACAAAAAAAGAGGTCGTAGACACAACCCCTGATGTTTCAAGGATTATACCTACGACCTCTTTGTCGTTATCCATATTATTATGACGAAAATACATAAGGTTGTCAATATATATGGAAGAAGTTCACCAAGTATGATATATTTACTTTATGGATTCACAGATAAATAACAGCGTTTTTGATACTCTAAGCCCTCAAATCAGGCAAAAACTGGAAGAAATGCAGATTACTCAGCCTACAAAGGTTCAGGAAAAGCTCATTCCTTTAATTATGGAAGGAAAAAGCACTGTTTTTGAGTCAGAAACCGGAACCGGAAAGACCTATGCATACCTTCTTCCGCTTGTAAACCGGCTTGAACAGACAGAACCACAGGAAAAAGACGCTCAGAATCCAAAAATTATTATCTGTGCACCGACCTTTGAGCTTGCAAGTCAGATAAATTCGGCCGCAAAAAAGATTACAGATAAAAAAACAGCACTTTTAATTGGTGGTGCTCCTATAAAACGACAGCTTGAAACACTAAAAGAAAAGCCACAAATCATAATTGGAACAGCTGCACGCCTTGTAGAGCTTATCCGCCTTAAAAAACTCAAGACAAACGAGGTTTTTGCCCTTGTTTTTGATGAATGTGACCGCCTTCTTAAAAAAGAAAGCTTTGAAGATACAGATAATCTTAGAAATTGTCTTAGTGCAGACTGCCAGATTATTGGATGTTCTGCCACTGTAAACAAAAGTGCACGCATTTTCTTTGCACAAAGTGAAAAAATTATCATGCCACAGGAGTATATTCTTAGTAAAAACATAACTCACTGGGCAATTTATGCCGAAAACCAGGAAAAAATTGACTTTTTGCGCAAATTCCTTGCTGCAGAAAATCCTTCCAAAGCACTTATTTTTACTTCACGCTCAGATCAGGTAGAAAATATCTATAAAAAGCTCACCTATAAGCATGTTGACTGCCTGGCCCTCTATGCAAAAGCAGATAAACAGATGCGTAAAGCTGCTATAGACAAATTCCGCAGTGGTAAATGCAAAATCCTTATTACAAGCGACCTTGGAGCCCGTGGCCTTGATATTCCTGATATTTCCCACATAATCCAGATGGATGTTCCCGAAGACGACGACTTTTTTATTCACCGTAGCGGCCGCACAGCCAGAGCAGGTAAACGCGGTATAAATGTAGTAATTGGTGACGAAATTGAAATGCGCCGTTATGCAAGCCTTGAAAAGAAGTTTGGACTTACAGTATATCCTAAGCAGATACGTAATGGGAAAATATCGGAACCACAGTTATAGCCGTAGATTGCCACGTCATTGCGAGGAGCTCGAAGGGCGACGTGGCAATCCATTTTTACATTGAATTTCCCCTCAAAAATCATTATAATAATAAGGATATAATAGATATATTTTTATTGAGCGGAGAAACAAGTGTTCTTAAAAAGTCTGGATATTTATGGTTTTAAGTCCTTTGCGGACAGAACTCATATAGATTTTGCAGAGGGTATTACAGCG
>JAFYDO010000130.1 GCA_017544745.1 Treponema sp.
GGCTTGGAATGATTGTCTTTCAGGATTTTGTAAACAATTCTGATTATTCATTTTTGCACGATACAGTTTTGCCGACAGTTTTCCCGCGCCTTTGCGACAAAGGTTTTTTCAAAGACAAAAATTATCACAAGTCCCCGGAAACCCGACGCATTTTTAAAGAAACTGCAGCCGCCACAATACAAACTCTCTACAACTTTCCGTGTATCTGCTACTACACAATTTTCAACGAAGGATGGGGTCAGTTCTGCGCCGATGAGCTTTACGACTTTGTAAAAGCGCTGGATTCTACAAGAATAATCGACTCAACCTCCGGCTGGTTCAAGCAGAAAAAATCAGACGTCCACAGCGACCACGTCTACTTCCGCAAAATCAAAATCAAGCGCGCAGACAAACCAATTGTAATTTCGGAATTTGGCGGGTATTCATTCAAGCTGGAGCCGGCCCACTACTTTAATAAAAATCAAAACTACGGCTACAAAACATTTCATTCTCAAGTGGAACTGGAGCAAGCCATCCAAAACCTGTACGACACCCAGATAAGGCCCTATGCAAAAAAAGGCTTGTGCGCTGCCATCTACACACAGCTTAGCGATGTAGAAGATGAAACCAACGGCTTTTTAACCTACGACCGTGTGCAAAAAACCAATTCCAGTTTTAAGGTTTCCGTGGTATACTAGTTTTATGGCTTACGACAAAAACTTATGTGCTCCAGTACCTCCTATGGGCTGGAACAGTTATGATTATTATAACACTATGGTAAACGAGCAGCAGGTTCGACACAACGCCGAATATATGGCTGCACATCTTAAGCAGCATGGCTGGGAATATGTAGTTATAGACATTCAGTGGTCAGATCCTTTTGCAGGAGACGACAACGGTAACCGTACCCAATACATTCCGTTCAGTCATTTTTGCATTGATGAATATTCAAGGCAGATACCTGCAGAAAACAGATTTCCAAGCAGTAAAGATGGTGCCGGATTTAAACCTCTTGCAGATTATATTCACTCACTTGGACTCAAGTTTGGTATTCATATTATGCGCGGTATTCCACGTATTGCGGCTCATAATCACACGCCGATAAAAACACATGACGGTACGTTAGTTACTGCTAACATGATAGCCAGCGCTTATTCTACCTGTGCCTGGAATCCGGATATGTATGGTGTAGATGCAACCAAGCCTTATGCCCAGGACTATTACGATTCAATTTTTGAACTGTATGCCGAGTGGGGTGTAGACTTTGTAAAAGTAGACGACATCTGCCGTCATGTAAAAGAACCTTTCTACGAAAAAGAAATGATTCTGATGGCCCGTGCAATTGAACGCTGTGGACGCCCGATTGTTTTGAGTTTGAGCCCGGGACCTGCAAATATTGAAAAGGCTCATCAGTACGAACGCTTTGCAAACATGTGGCGAATTACTGATGACTTTTGGGATGACTGGAAGCTTTTAAAAGCAATGTTTGAACGTTGCGAAGTCTGGCAGCGTCATACCGGAGAAGGTAACTGGCCTGATTGCGATATGATTCCGCTAAATGTACTTGGCTGGGGCTGGGGTACCGGCAAGGATAAAAAACGCGGCTGGAAAAGTAAGTTTACAAAAGACGAAGCGCGCACCATGATTACGCTCTGGAGCATCTTCCGTTCTCCGCTCATGCTGGGAACAGATCTTCCTCAGTTGGATGACTATAGCCTTAGCCTCATTACCAACGACGAGATTCTTGCAATGAACAAAAATCCGTACCAGGCGTTTATGAGCAGCGACAGCTCCAGTGACAATGTTATTATCTGGACCAACGACTGCACCGATGACCTTGAATATTATGAATGCTATTTTAATGTAAGCGAAGAGCCACAGACTATAAAGCTAAATATTACCATAGGCAAGGATGACAATATCCGTGACCTTTGGGAACACAAAGACCTTGGTGCGTCAACAACCTTTGAGCTTGCTCCACATGCTTGCCGCGCATTCAAAATCAGGGTAACAAAGTGAAAAAAATAATACTACTTTTGGGGATAATTCTTATGATAAGTTCATGTGACAACAAAGAAAAAAAAGCTGAAGCAGAGGCACAGGCCCGGGCTCAGGAAATAGAAGTTGGCAGAGAAGAAAGCCTTCGTCATTTTACAACACTGCAAAAACAGATTGCAGAAAAAGCAGTAAAAATGCCTTTGGATAATAATCCTGCTGTTTTGCATAAATTTAATGCAGACCCTGCGGTTCTTGTTTATGACGATACAGTTTACATTTATTGTACAGGCGACAGTCAGCAGGCAGAGTTTAGTCTTGGCAATGCAGACAACAGCTATGACAAAATCAATACGCTCAATGTTTTTAGTTCTAAGGACCTGGTAAACTGGACAGACTGCGGAATTATCAAGGTAGCCGGTGCTTCGGGTGCAGCAAAATGGGCACGCAATTCGTGGGCACCTGCAATCTGTACAAAAAAGATAAACGGCAAGGATAAGTTCTTCCTGTATTTTGCAGACAGCGCAAATGGAATTGGAGTTCTTTCTGCAGACTCGCCGCTTGGACTTTTTGAAGACCCTATCGGTAAGGCTCTTGTTTCCCGTGGTATGCCTAACATCGACGGAGTTTACTGGCTTTTTGATCCTGCTGTTATTGTTGATGATGATGGAACCGGCTACATTTATTTTGGTGGCGGACATCAGGCAGAATTTATTCATCCAAAATCTGCGCGCTGTGCAAAGCTTGGTGAAGATATGATTAGCCTTGCCTGCGACCCTGTAGAAATTGATGCTCCGTTCCTTTTTGAAGATTCGGGCATAAATAAGATTGGTGACACTTACTATTATTCTTACTGTACAAACTGGCAGAGTCGCGATGGAGTACACTCTGATCCTATGCTTCCTATTGCGGTAATTGCCTATATGACAAGCAAGAACCCTCTGGGACCTTTTGAATATGCAGGCTACACTCTCGAAAATCCTGGTACATATTTTGGAGCCTGGGGAAATAACCATCACTGGATTTTTGAATTCCGCGGAAAGCATTATATTGCGTACCATGCACAGGTTGTTGAAAAAACAATTGGCTTTACCAAAGGCGGTTACCGTAATCTTATGATTACAGATTTTGCTATAAATGAAGATGGCAGCTGGCCAATCCAAAAAGCAAAAAAGGAAGGCGTTGCACAAAGCGGTACGTTTAATCCTTATACAACTGTGCCTGCCGCTACAATGTGCAGTTCCCGCAATATGATTGTTAGTTCACGTCAGACAATTTACCCGCTTGAAAACGGGGCTTATGTTTGCATTAAGGGTGTGGATTTTTCTAAAAGTGGTACACGAGTTGTTTTAAATGTTGCAGAAGGCCACAAGGGCGGAACGGTAGAATTCCGTGCAGGTAATTTTGCAAATGGAGAACTGCTTGCTGCTGTTGAAGTTGGACAGGAGACAAGTGCGAGTGCAGAATTAACAATGCCTGCAGAAAAGGTGACAGACCTTTATGTTGTGATTAATGGGGATGTTGAGCTGGTTAGCTGGGGCATACAATAGTTTATCTTCCCGTATCCCTAATCTGTCCTTCTACATAGTCCGGGTCGAGCGTGCGTAGCAGTGCGGTGGCGGGCAGTTCATACTTAGTGTAAACTACGCAGGGGTGTCCGTCGCAAACCCAGTTTAATTTAGTTCCAGTTTCAGGATTTATCAAATCAAACTCACCGGGCTTGGCGCAAATATTTACAAAATCTGGAGAAACAAATTCTATCTCTTCATCTGCCTTAATCATGTTTAGTGCAGTGATGGAATACATTTTCCAGCCGTCGTGCTTTTCAAAAGGAACAACGCGGCGGTCGGTGTGAATTTCCAAATCTTTAAGGCGCGCGAAGCGCGCAGAAGGATGCATAGAAGCAAGCTCCTCGGTATGTTTTTTGTAGTTTTTCTGTCCTAACTCATAAATACTTTCAAAGGCCTGCCCGGTAACTTCTCCGTCTATTTCTGCTGCAAGCTGGTACTTACTGTCACTGGCTCCAATTGTTGTCTGGTCTGCTTCGGCCTTGTTATAGTAAAAGCCTGTAGTACTTTCGCGGTGACTTACATTTTCAAGCTCGTCAATAAATGGCTGGGCTTCTTCGGCAGAGATTTTTCCCTTCAGAGCATCAAGTGCTTTGCGGTAGGCACGCGTTACCATTGCAACATAGTAAACGCTTTTCATGCGGCCTTCGATTTTGAGCGAGTCTACACCAGCCTGTTTAAAATCTGCAAGATGTTCAATCATGCGCAAATCTTTGGAAGATAAAACGGCAGTAAAATCTTCGCCTTCAAAAATAGGGAAGGTCTCACCCGGGCGCTGTTCTTCTTCAATTGTAAGGAGCCCGCTCTGGGCAAGAGCTTTGGCCTGCTGCTCGGACATTACACCGTCACCTGCAACCTTAAAATTCCATCTGCAGGTATGGCTGCAAAAACCGCTTTGGGCACTGCGTCCTGTAAGATATGCACTCATAAGACAGCGGCCTGCGTAGGCAATACACATAGCTCCGTGACAAAAGGCTTCTAGCTCCATGTCGGGAACAGTATCTTTTATACGGCGAATCTGGTCCAGAGAAATTTCGCGGCCAAGAACAATGCGCGAAAATCCCATGGCCTTGTACATTTTTACAGCCTCGGAATTAACACAGGAAGACTGTGTACTCAAATGAAGCTGCACATCAGGAAACTCTTTTTGCAGCAGCGGAACAATACCAATGTCCTGAACAATAAACGCATCTATAGGGTAGAGCTTAAAGTAATCAAGGTTCTGGCGAAGAGAATCAATTTCGTCATCATGGAAAGAAATATTCAAGGCACAGTGCAGGCGGCGTCCAGGATATTTTTCCTTAAGCGCAATAACCTGCTTGTATTCATCATCATAAAAATTGTCGGCTTTAACACGTAGGGAAAATTTCTTAAGACCGATATAAGCGGCATCGGCACCGTAGGCATAGGCGTAAGATAATTTTTCGACATTTCCGGCTGGTGAAAGAAGTTCCATGGCGGTGCTCCCTGTTCCCTTAGGCTTCGGAACGAAGACTGTGCTCGAGCTTAGGCTTGTTCTCTATTTCTACAGATTCTATGCCCGCATTATCTTCTGTAACAACCTTGCCAACCTTATCCAGAGCAAGATGAGACTCATGCAAAAATTCGTCTGCCATCTGGAACATAAACATCATGCCGTCCCACACATCAAGTTCACATTTAATTCCTTTTTGAGTAAGACGTTCTGCAAAGGCTTTTGCATCATCAAGCAGAATTTCTTTTGAACCCATCTGAATAAAAACCGGTGGAAAATGATCCAGCTGATCATCATCAGCTAGCAAAGGAGAAACAGAAGAGATCTTTGTATTTTCGGCATAGGTATAATCGGAAACACTTTTCTTAAAAACTTCCAGATTCAAAACTTCATCTGCAATTTTTTTGGCAGACATAATTTTTGATGTTGGGGACAAATCAAGCCACGGACTAAAAAGAACAACATGACTGATGCAGTTTTTATAGCGTTCGCGAAGGTTGTACAAAAGTGCACATGCAATTGTAGCACCGGAACCATCGGCAGCAATAATAATTTCTGGCAGCTTTGGACCAGAACCTTTTTCGGTATTAAGCGAAGCCTGAATCTGTTCTTCGGTAAAAAGAGAACGGAACACAGCCTGAATATCTTCTATTGCAGCAGGGCAGGGATAGGCCGGAGAAAGACGGAATTCCGGAATAACAACGCGACAGTAGCATTTAGTTGCAAGAGATGAACAAAAGGTACGGTAAGTCTTGCGCGAACCTCCCGAAAAACAACCGCCGTGAATATAAATCATAATTCGGTTGGAAGAATACATCTCTGGAGAAAGAATGTCGCAGTCTATGTTGCCGTATTTGTATTCAGAACGTTCAACACCGTTTGGCAAAAACACGCTGGAAAAAGCTTCTTCCATTTTTTGTCTAAAGGAGTCTATGTTACTTTTGGAATTGTAAGTGAGTAATCGTAACTTTTTGATTGCGGCCTTGCGGTCGTTCTGGATTTCCATATTAAGGTATATTATAGCAAATAAGATGTATTTTTGCTATAATGCAATAATTGGAGGAAAAAAGATGCCAATAAAAATACAATCCGATTTACCGGCAGTTAAAATTCTCGAAAAGGAAAACATCTTTGTCATGACCGAAAAGCGTGCCGCTACACAGGACATCCGTCCGCTTAAAATTGCGATTGTAAACCTCATGCCTACAAAAGAGGTTACCGAAACACAGCTCCTCCGTCTGCTTGGAAACACTCCGCTTCAGATTGAAATTTCGTTAGTGCGCATGGAAAACCATATCAGTAAAAATACCGATGAAGATTACATGGACAAGTTTTATATCACCTCTTCTGATCTTTATAAGCAGAAGTTTGACGGCATGATTATTACAGGTGCCCCTGTAGAACAGCTTGCTTTTGAATCGGTTGATTACTGGAAAGACCTGTGCAAGATTATGGATTATGCCCGCGAAAATGTTTTTTCTACACTTTATCTTTGCTGGGGTGCTTTTGCAGGCCTTTATCATCATTACGGAATAAAAAAATATCCTCTGGAACGCAAGATGTCCGGAATCTTTATGAACGAACGCTGCACCGAAGGAGACCCGCTTCTGCGTGGTTTTGATGACACCTTCCCAATTCCACAGAGCCGCCATACAACGCTGCACAAGGAAGATGTAGAAAAATGCCGCGACCTTGTAATTCTTGCCGAAAGTGCCGAAGCCGGAGTTACAATCATCAAGTCCAAAGACAACCGCGAAATTTTTATGACCGGTCATCTGGAATACGACACAATGACTTTGGCCCAGGAATACTACCGCGACACCGACAAAGGAATGAAGGTTCCTCTTCCAAAGAACTATTTCCCGACAAACAACGTAAGCCGCATGCCAACCAGCTACTGGCGCGCCACCGCCCACCTGTTCTACTCCAACTGGCTCAACTATTACGTATATCAGGAAACACCGTTTAA
>JAFYDO010000131.1 GCA_017544745.1 Treponema sp.
AGCAATAAAAATCATACCTGTAATGGAACCGTCCTTGCTTTGTAAAGGAGAATAGGTTGAATAATATTCAATGCCCCTGATTGTATTAAGTCCTCTGTAAGGTTCTCCATCTTCAAGAACCTGATGAACAATTGCCTGATTATCAAGCGTTGTGCCAACAAGATCGTCGCCGAGTGTGGTAGCGCCACGGGAATTTCCCTTAAATACTGTACATTCAACACCATAGTTTTCGTTAATTACAGTGGTGTAGGCATCTTCGCCGGCATCTGCAAGCTCATAACCGCTTACAATACAGCCAAGAATTTCGTCTCCGTCGAATACAGGTGCAGAAGAAAGAATTGCGTATATCATGTCTCCAAAGCCCTGGAAGGCATAGCTCATCTCTCCGTCCAGCGCTTCCCGTACAAAGGCATCGCTTACTCTTGAACCCGATTCTATACCATAACCGGCAAAGCAGAGCCCGTATTCATCAATAAAACATAAAAGATCAAGGCCTGCTCGGTCCGCCATGTTTTCAAGAAAGGCATCCAGATTATCTGCATCCATGCCGCCAAAATCTTCAAGTGTAAAGATATCCTGAATGTTGTTTCCTCTGTACTGAGTCGAGTTGTTTCCAAAATTAGCCCGTCTCATATCATCTTCTTCGTCTGCTTTCATAAAAAAGTTACGTGTAGAAGGTTCTATAGAAAGCATTTCGGAATAGCGGTCAAGGTTATCAAGCCAGTCATAAATCAAAAATTCTGCACCGGTAGCTGTGTTGTCAATTTCGTCTTCAAGGCTCGAAATCAGTTCATTATTTGAAATTCTTAACGCAGTATAGGCTGTAATAAGAATACCCAGTATGCTGGCGCCGATTATCATTGCAGTAAGCTTAAATTTAAGTGAAATATTCTTGCGTGGATTTGATTCAAATCTGTCTAATTCCTTTTTTGCCATAAGAATGCCTCATTAAAAAGAGATTTTATCATTTTATACCTATATATTGTAAATCATTTTTATAAAAAAGCAATAAAAAGCAATAATTAATAAATCTATTGAAAGTAGGAATGTTTCTATGTACAATAATGATATAAAAAAACTTTTTTCAGGAGTAAAAAAATGGCTGAAGAAAAACAGAGAGAAACCCTGGGAAGCAGACTTGGATTTTTGCTGCTTTCTGCAGGTTGTGCAATCGGCTTGGGAAACGTATGGCGCTTTCCTTACATTACCGGAAAATACGGTGGAGCCGCATTTGTATTAATTTATCTGGTATTCCTTGTAATTCTTGGATTACCTGTAATGGTTTGTGAATTTTCTGTAGGACGTGCTTCTCAGAAGGGTGTTGCAAAGGCATTCCAGGAGCTCGAACCTGAAGGAACCAAATGGCACTGGTACGGTGGTTTTGCAATTGCAGGTAACTACCTTCTTATGATGTTCTATACAGTAGTAAGCGGATGGTTCTTAAAATATTTCTTCCAGATGATCAGCGGACAGTTTGTTCATATGAACGCAGAACAGATTGGTGCAGCTTTTGGTGCAACTGTAGGTGATCCAAAAGGCCTTATCATGTGGATGATTGTTGTAATTGTAATCGGTTTTGGAGCATGTTTCCTTGGACTTCAGAAGGGTGTAGAAAACATCACTAAGGTCATGATGTCTGCTTTGTTCATCATCATGATTGGTCTTGTTATTTACGTTATCTTTATTCCAGGTTCTGGTGCAGGTTATAAATTCTATCTCAAGCCTGATTTTAAGGCCCTTGTTGCCGGAAACGGAGAAGGCGGTCACGGACTTTGGGATACAATCTATGCTGCTATGGGACAGGCTTTCTTTACATTGTCTTTGGGTATTGGTTCTATGGAAATCTTTGGTTCTTACATCGGTAAGGACAACTCACTCAATGGCGAAGCTCTCCGCGTAATTGGTCTTGATACTTTTGTTGCAATTGCAGCCGGATTAATCATTTTCCCTGCCTGTGCAGCCTTTGGTGTAGAACCAAGCTCAGGTGCCGGACTTGCCTTTGTTTCACTTCCTAACGTATTCAATTCTATGGGACCAGTTGCAGGACGTATTGTAGGTTCATTCTTCTTCCTCTTTATGTCATTTGCTGCTCTTTCTACAGTAATTGCCGTATTCGAAAACATCGTAGCATATCCAATGGATAAATATGGCTGGAGCCGCACAAAGTCTGTAATCGTAAACTTTGTTGCAATTCTCCTCCTTTCTATTCCTGCCGCTCTTGGTATGAACGTATGGTCTGGAGTTCATTTTGGTGCCCACATCGGCTCAATTGACGCTCTGGAAGACTTTATTGTAAGCCAGAACCTGCTTCCAATCGGTTCTTTACTGTTCCTTTGCTTCTGTATGCATAAAAAAGGCTGGGGCTGGGACGGATTTATTGCCGAAGCCGATGCCGGAAAGGGTCTTCGCTTCCCTAAACACAAGGTAATTCAGTTCTACCTCAAGTGGATTGCACCACTCATTATCCTGGTAGTATTCATCGCCGGATACTTCGATATTTTCGGAGCTAAGTAGTCTCCGGGATAGAAATCGAAGAATACACTAAAAAATCCTGACACGGAGCAGAAAATGCGCGAGGACAACATCATTTCCGTTGGCCGAGTACATTTTCTACGGGAGTGGCAGGATTTTTTTTAAAGTATTCATATTTTTCTATAGCGTAAAATCGATTAACGTTGTATAATTAACAAAATATTATTTTAAAATATTCAATGGAGATTTTTATCTATGAAAAAAACTCTGCTTTCTTTGATCTTGTTTACAGGCATCCTTGGTTCTTCTTTTGCCATTGACTTTTCGTTGAGGCTTAATCCGGGTGTTGCAATTCCTTTACAAGAATATTACAAACCTGCCTTTAATATAACTGCGCAGGGCGACGTTCAGCTCTTCGACTGGGTTACAGCCGGTGTTGAAGGTGGTGTTCTTATGGAAACTCCAAAGAATTCCAGCTTCCCTGTAACTTTTATTTATGGTGGTCTTGGTGCCGGTGTTTACCATAACATCTTTTCACGTCTGTATGCTGGTGGTGGTGTAGGCTTTGGTGCTCATACCTATTTCTTCCAGGACGGAAATGAAAACAAAAAGGCTTCTGACCTTTACTGGCGTGGTTATGGTGAATTCGGTTTCCGCTTTAATCCAACTTTGACCTTGTCTTTGAACGGTGGTTATACATCATTCATGGTTAAGGGTTCTAAACCAGTTGTTTCTGGTCCTACTGTAGGACTTTCTCTTAAAATTAATTTCTCTACAAAGGGTTCTTCAAAGAATGCCTGCTATGCTACAATCCGTCAGGATGCAGATGTTTATCCTCTGTTCATGCAGCTTTACAAGAATGACCCGGTTGCTACAATCGTTCTTACCAACGGTGAGTCAGCAGAAATCAGAAATGTTACCGTAAGTTTTACTGCCGGTAAATATACATCAAGTGCCCTTAAATCTGAACCAATTCCTCTTCTTAAGAAGATGCAGAATGCTACTGTAGACCTTACAGTTGACTTCTCTTCTGACCTGCTCAACTTTGCAGAAAACGGAATGATTTCGGGTAACCTCGTAATTGAATACGAGCTTTTGGGTAAAAAGAAGACAGCTATTCAGGGTATTTCACTTTCTGTATCTAACCGAAACTCTTACATCTGGGGCGACACAGAATCTCTCGCAGCTTATATCTCTCCAGATACCCCTGAAGTTCTTGAATATGCTAAGTATGTTGCTGGAATTGCCCGCAACGGTCTTTATTCTGGTATGAACCGCAACCTCCAGTTTGCTGCTACAATGTTTGATTCCCTCAAATCTTCTGGCATTGTTTATTCCGGAGACCAGACAACTCCTTATGCAACCTTCCACCTTGATTCAGAACCAGACTACATTCAGTATCCTTTGCAGACAATGGACTTTAGCTCTGGTGACCTTGATGAACTTGGTATCCTTTATGCTTCATGTCTTGAATCTGTAGGTATTGGTACTGCCTTTATTCCAATGGAAGATGACTTCCTTATTCTTGTTGATACAGGCCTTAGACCAACAGCTGCTTCAAATCACTTTGCAGATACAGATACTCTTGTAATTACAGACGAAACAGTTTACTTTGCACTTTCTATGGCAGAGTTTGGTTCCGGCTTTACAAAGAGCCGTGCTAAGGGTTCTGAACTCATTGCAAAGATTAATTCAAGCGAAGATGCTTACTATGAGTTCATAGAAACACATTATGCATGGAACAACTATCCACCTGCTATTTACACCGGTTATGGTGATGTTCTTGAAAAGCCAACACAGGCAACTGTAGAAGCTCTCTTTAAGGCTGCCGTAACAGATTATATCAACTCTGATCTTGCTGTTGTAATTAAGCGTGCCCGCGATTCTGGAGATTCTAACAGACTCGGTCTTGCTTATGTTCGCGCTGGTCAGTATACAAATGCTAAGAATGAATTTGCTAAGGCTGTTGCAAAGGGCAATGTTTCTGCTATGAACAACCTTGGTAACGTTTATATGATTGAAAAGAATTATTCAGCTGCTGAAAAACAGTACAAACAAGTCCTTGCAATAGAGCCGAATAACCAGACTGCTTTAAGTGGTCTTGAAAATGTACGCTCAATGCTCGACGAATAGGGGGAGTTTTTATGAAGCGCTTTAAGGGTCTTTCCTTAACATTTATACTTGCCCTTGCTCTGGCTGTTGTACCTGCAAAGCTTTCTGCGGCAGAGTTCTCTTTCAGAGTTATGCCATCTTACGATTTTGCCATTAAATCGTCCTTTAAGAATGTTTTGGGTGGTACGGTTTCTTTTGACCTTAGCCCTCTTACAGTCCGCGGACGCGATGAAATTTACTTTTCTGTACAGGCAAGCCCAATATTTCTTATGGCTCCTAACGTAAAGACTGTAAACTTCTTCGATTTTGGTGGTGCTGCGGGTTACAACTTCCGTATAAATGACCGTTTTGCTGTTGCTGCAGAATTGCACTTAGGCGGATGGTCGTTCCCAAAGAATACAGAAATGAACCTTGAAGCAGCAAGTGGTATTTCTTTTGGAGCAAGGCTTTTGGGAAATTACTACATTTCTCCAATTCTTAAAGCCGGTATTTTTGCAGGCTACAAGAACTATTACTACAAGCCAGAGCCATTTCTTCAGTCTGTAGAACTTGGTATTGGACTTTCTATAAACCTTACAAAGAGCCTTTTTGGTTCTTCTGGTGTAAAGACCGAAAACTTTGAAACAGCTCCGTTATTCCCTGTATTCTATGCTCACTATGATAACAACAGCTTTGGTACAATTTCGTTCACTAACATAGAAAAGAATGATATTACCGATATTGAAATCTCTGTTTATATTGAACAGTTTATGTCGGTTCCAAAGGTTGTTGCAAACTATGACCGCATCAAGCCGGGTGAAGAATTCTCTGCAGATCTTACTGCCTTCTTAAACGAAAGCATTATGAACCAGATGCAGAATCAGCTTACTGATGCGCTCGTAACTGTAGAATACAAGAGCCTTGGTCAGAAGAGCAGCTTTGAAAGCCGCTTCTTTATGCAGACTCTTACACGTAACTCAATGTCATGGGAAGATGACCGCCGTGCAGCCGCTTTTGTTTCTGCAAAAGATGGTGCTATCCAGCGCTTCTCACGACAGATTACACTTGCGCTCAAAGATAAGATTGCTTCTACATCAAGCGTAAATTATCTTTATGCACGTGCAGTATTCGAAGTATTTAAGTCTTACGGTATCAACTACGTAATTGACCCAACCAGTGTATTCTCAACATCAGATACTGTTGCAGTAGACTTCCTCCAGTTCCCATATCAGACTTTGCTCTATCATGGTGGTGACTGTGACGACTTGTCTATCTTAAACTGTTCTCTTATGGAATCACTTGGTGTTGCTACTGCATTCATTACAATTCCTGGCCATATCTACATGGCTTATGATTCAGGACTTACTGCTGCCGAAGCCGACCGTGTTTACGGAAAAGGTAAGTACATTGAACAGGATGGAAAGGTTTGGATTCCGGTAGAAATTACTGTTCCTCAGGATAACTTTGACCTTGCATTAAAGCTTGGTATGCGCCAGTGGAACAAATATGCCGATGACCACAAGCTCATTCCTATTCACGAAGCATGGGAAGAGTTTAAACCGGTTACGGTTCCAGAATCTGATATTAGCGTACAGTTCCCTAAGAACGCTCTTAAGAGCATAAAGTAGGAACTTCTTACAGGGGCGTAATATGCCGGGTAAACAGACAAAATCTGTACAACAGGTTATAAACAGGTTTTCTAAAAAGTTTACCCGCGCAAACGCCAATTCTCCAGAAATTTTAGATCAGGTTAATCCCGTTTCTCAATTACACGGTGCGCAGGAACAAATACAGGAGTATGAGGACCAGCGCATTCAGTCTATTAAAAAGCAGTTTGCAGATTTTATGACCCCGATTACTCAGGAAATTGAACAGGATGAACAGAATCTTGTAAAGGCCTATAATCTGTATTGTCAGCTGGAAGAATTAAACAGTACTGCTGGAGATTCACTAACACATCTGCGCGATTTTTCGCTTGCAAGTCCTTTGTGCAAAAAAGTTGAATACACAAGCGGCGAACTTTTCTTATACCTTAAAATCTGGTTTTTAACAGTCACACCCGATGCAAAATATGTACCGGATCTTACGTACATAACTGCAGCCTCTGGTTCTACCTGTGTGCTTACCTTTGTAGAAAAAGAGATGTGGCATCCTTCTATTGCAGAAAAAGAAATTATGCAGGCAGTTCAGCAGAACGACTAAAGTCTTGCAACTCCGTCTCCGGTTTTACAAACAAAAAATCCAGCTTTATAACCTATTGCTGTAAGATAGGCTTTTTGAACATTATTTATAAACTCATCTATTGAATCTTTATGAACAAGTGCAATTGCACAGCCGCCAAAACCTGCACCTGTCATTCTAGCTCCAAGACAGCCATTTTGTTTTTGCGCAGCTTCTGCCAGAGTATCCAGCTCAATTCCGGTAACTTCGTAATCTTCCTTGAGGGACTGGTGGCTCTGGTTTAAAAGAAGCCCCAGCTTTGCAAGATTTCCTTCCTTGAGTGTATTTGCTGCATCAATAACGCGCTGGTTTTCGGCAATACAGTGCTTTGCTCTTTTATTTAATACAGGGTCTGTAATAAGTGCGCTGTATTCTTGCCATTGTTCCGGTGTAAGCTGGCACAGGGCAGAAATCTTAACTCCGTTATCATTAAGAATCTTAAGGGCCTGCTCGCATTGACCGCGGCGCTCGTTGTATTTTGAATCTGCAAGCTTTCGAACCTTGTTTGTGTTCATAACAACAAAGCTGTAATCTCCAAGCTCAAGCGGAATATATTCATATTCAAGTGTGTTACAGTCCAAAAGCTCTGCATAATTCTTTTTTCCGGTGCTGATTATGAACTGGTCCATAATTCCGCATTTTACGTTCATAAAATTATGCTCGCTCATCTGACCAAGCTTTGCAATTTCTATACGGTTAAGGTCAAATCCAAAGGTATCTATTACAGCGTATGCAAATCCGCATTCAAGCGCAGAAGAGGAAGAAATGCCGCCGCCTGCCGGAATATTGGAAGCCATAAGGATTTCAAAACCCGAGTCCAGCTTAAAACCGCGTTCCTTGAGCTGCTGCAAAATACCATTGAGGTAATTTGCGTAATCATTGCTTTTTTCGTAGGTAAAGGTCTGGTTTATATCAAATTCGTAGCTGCCCGGAAACCTTACATCATTGTATAAAATCTTATTATCGCTGCGCTTTCTAATTGCTATATAAAGATAACGGTTTATGCTGGCAGGAAAAACCTTGCCCCCGTTGTAGTCTATATGTTCACCAATAATATTAATTCTGGCAGGAGAAGAGTAGAGTCCTACAAGGGACGGGTCGCCGCCATAAAGCTTTATAAAAGCATCTTTGAGCTCTTGTGGTGTATATTCTCTTGCAGTTAAACTGTCTGTCATTTTACAAGTCTCCTATAAGAAATTTTTCAAACGCCTTGAGACCGTTTTCATTGCATTTGAAAACACCGGCATGCTCCAGAACCTTGCTGAACACAATGCCAGTTTCCTTTCGTAATATCTCTATAATATCATCTTCATTTTTTTGTGTAAATGAACCGTATTTTTCTTTAAGTTCGTTCATCCATGGGGCGTGCTTGGCAAGGTTTTCGTCACCGCTTATATCCTTGTCCTGCTTAACTGCCTGCGCAAGCTCTTTAAACTCCGTTTTGAGTCTTCCAGGAAGAATAGCAAGTCCCATAACTTCTATAAGACCTATGTTTTCCTTTTTTATATGATGAAGCTCTGCGTGCGGATGGTAAACTCCAAGAGGATGCTCCGGTGTTGTAATATTGTTACGCAATACAAGGTCCATTTCGTAAAGCTCTCCGCGCCGTCTTGCAATAGGGTTTAGAGTGTTATGGGCTTCTCCGTCGGTGTTTGCGTATATAAAGGCACTTTCGTCTGTGTAGTTGCGCCACTTTTTAAGAATGTAATCAGAAAGCTCTATAATGCGGTTTTTATCTGCACTTTTAATTCGTATTACCGACATAGGCCAATTAACAATTGCAGTATCTACATCTTCAAAGCCTTTGATTTTGATTGTTTTGAGTACCGGAGCCTTTGCCATAGGAAATTCGTAAGCACCACCCTGAAAGTGATCATGAGTAAGTATTGAGCCTCCGACAATAGGCAGGTCTGCATTGCTTCCCAAAGTATAATGCGGAAACTTTGTTACAAAATCTATAAGTCGTTCAAAGGTTTTACGGCTTATCTGCATTGGAGTATGTTCGTAATTAAACACAATACAGTGTTCGTTGTAATATACATAAGGAGAATACTGAAAGCCCCAGGTTTCTCCGGCAAGCTCTATAGGAATAATTCTGTGATTATTGCGGGCAGGGTGATTTATTCTTCCGGCGTAGCCTTCATTCTGTCTGCATAAAAGACAGCTTGGGTAACCGGAGACCTTGGCGTTTCTGGCTGCTGCTATAGCCTTTGGATCTTTTTCCGGTTTGGAAAGATTTATGGTAATATCCATGTCGCCGTATTGGGTACTGCTTATCCATTTTACATCACGGCATATTCTATAGCGTCTTATATAATCTGTATCCTGACTGAATTTATAAAACCAGTCGGTTGCCTGCTTTGGAGACTTAGCATAAAGCTCCCGGAACTTTGCAATGATATTCGAAGGTCTGTCTACCAGGGTTGCCATAAGGCGTGTATCAAATAAATCGCGGTAAACAATGCTGTTTCCACCGGTGAGATTTTTTTCCTGGGCGTAATCAAGCAGGTTTTTGAGTATTTCTTCCAGCTGTTCAACTTTAACATTAGGAATTGTCTGGGCTTGAGTGGGGTCTTCAAATCCTTCAAGGCCAAAGATTGCAAGCAGCTGATTTTGGACGTAAATTAAATCTTCCTGCTGTATGAGATTGGTTGTAAGTCCGTAAGAAGCAAGTGCATTTATATTTTGATATATATCCATCTTCATATTACCCGAATAATCACCAGATTGTTCTAAATGATGTTTTCCTTAAAATAAATATCAATAGGAATATCTATTCTGGACGGTATTTCCTGCTGCAGCATTACAGACTGATACAGTTTTTGAACTGCGTCTGCTCCCTGCTGCTCCGGTCTTTGTCCTATGATGCAGTCTATTGTTCCGTCCAATAATCCCGCTTTATTCTGTTCTACAAGGTCATAACCAATTACTGTAACTCGGCTTTTGAGTCCCTGGTCTACAAGAAAGTATGACATAAGGTTTACTTCGGCGTGCGGTACAAAAATACCTTTTATATCACTGTGCCTTGCAAACAGATCTTTCATAAAGTTGTAAAAGCCTGCATCCGAAAAGTTTGTATAAAGCTCGTCGAGTACTGTTGATTTGGCATCTTTTTGAATATAATCTGTAAATCCCCGGATTCGTTCGCGAAGGTTGTAGCCCGATGGATACATTCTTATACAGGCAAATTTTCCGCTTCCCTGGAACATCCTCATAATTCTTCCTGCGCAGTAACCGCCCTTGTAAGGATTCTGAGCTATTGTAAGCAGCGGCTGGGTGGTTCCAAGCGGAGTATCTATATAAACATACGGCTTTTCGCCAAGCTTTGAAATAATCTGCATATGTTCTTCTGGAGTTACCGGAGTAGTAATAAGTGCATCTATTGGTTCTTCAGGGTTTTCAAAGAATATGCGGCTTTTTTCTATTGCATCCTGAGAAACCATACGGTCAAAGGAAACAAACTTTAATTCAATATTAAAAGGTTTAAGCTGTTCTACGCCCTGATTCATTCCTTCAAACAGGTGTCTGTAGTAGTCACAACCGCTTTCGAGGGTAGGAAGGAGAACTCCTATTACAAAGGGTTTATTGCTTTTTAGCTGTCTTGCAATAGGATTAGGCTGGTAGCCGTGTTCATCTATAATAGACTGAATGAGTTTTTTTGTTTTTTCCGAAACCCCTTTTCGATTATGAATAACTCTGTCTACGGTTCCAATCGAAACATGGGCATATTCTGCTATTTCAACTAAAGTCATGTATTACTTCCGATTTACGTGTTCGTACACAATATACGATAACAGATGTTTCCGGAAAAAGCAAATAATTCTTGCAAAAAAAGTGAAAATTTTAATAAATTTCGTTAAAAATGCAAATTTTCGCATTTTTTTAAAGAATTTGTTTGACAATTGAAATATTTGGGGTTATAAATGAATTATAGCGTTATCGTACACGCAATTTTCTTGGAGGAAAAAAACTATGAAAAAAACACTTTTAGGCGTACTCGTTCTTGCTGCAGTAGGAATGAGTTTTGTTGGTTGTTCTAAATCTGGTGCAGCAAAAGTTCAGAATAAGGACAAGCCTCTCGTATTCTTTAACCGTCAGCCATCTGATCCTACAACAGGAACAATTGATACAGCTGCAGTTAACTGGAACGCAAAAACTTATTATGTAGGTTTTGATGCTGCAGGTGGTGGTGCAGTACAGGGAAAACTCATTACAGACTTCCTTGCAAGCGCAGACCCAGACAAGATTGACCGCAATGGTGATGGAGTAATTGGTTATGTACTTTGTATTGGAGACGTTGGACACAATGACTCTAAGGCTCGTACAGAAGGTGTTCGTAAAGCACTTGGAACCTGGGCTGGTTCTACAGACCCAACAGTAAAACAGGACGGTTCTGTAAAGGTTGGAGGAAAAACCTTTAAGGTAGTTGAGCTTGAAGCAAAGGCTATGACTGGTACAGACGGTTCTACATGGAATGCAAATGCTGCTACAGAAGCTATGGGCGGATGGGCAACAAAGTTTGATAAATCAATCGACCTCGTTCTTTCTAACAACGACGGTATGGCTATGGGATGTCTTCAGGCTTCTAACTACCCTGCAGGAGTACCAATTTTTGGTTATGATGCAAACGCAGACGCTGTAGAAGCAATTGGCGCCGGAAAGCTCTTTGGTACAGTTTCTCAGAACGTAGATGCTCAGGCTGCAGGTACACTTCAGGTTATCCGCAACCTCCTCGACGGACTTACAGGTGCAGATGTTTATACAAAGGGATTCTCTACACCAGACCAGTACGGAAACAAGATTACACCAGAAGTTCAGTACAAGGCAGATCAGCGCGGACTTTTCGCACTCAACGGACCTGTAGATCCATCTAACTGGAAATCATATACCGAAGGTAACCGCGATGCTGGAATTAAGCAGACAAATGCAGAAAAGAAGAAGGTTCTTCTTACAATCTACAACTCTGCAGATAACTTCCTTTCTTCAAGCTACCTTCCAGCTTTGAGATACTATGCTCCACTTATGGGCATTGATCTTACTGTAGTACAGGGTGACGGTCAGTCAGAAGCAAGCTGTCTTGATAAGTTTACTAACCTTGGTAACTTTGATGCTTATGCTATCAACATGGTTAAGACAAACTCTGCTGCAGACTATACTGACAAGCTTAAGTACTAAAAAACTCGCCTGAAGTTACGTACCTCAGGCTCACGGGGGTGTCTGTACGTGTACGGCACCCTCCTTTTTTGTAATATGGAAACTGATATGAATGAAACAGTACTTGAAATAAAAAATCTTTCCAAATCATTTGCAAAGAACAAAGTACTTAACGGCATCAATCTTACTGTAAAAAAAGGTTCTGTAATGGGACTTATGGGAGAAAATGGTGCAGGTAAGTCAACTATGATGAAGTGCCTTTTTGGCATTTACGCAAAGGACGAAGGACAGATTTCTCTGCTTGGAAAACCCATCGATTTTAAAAGCCCAAAAGAAGCCCTCGAAAGCGGAATTGCTATGGTTCATCAGGAATTGAATCAGTGTCTGGACCGCACAGTAGCCGACAATCTTTTTCTTGGAAGGTATCCAAAAAAGTTTGGCGTTATTGATGAGGCAAAAATGGAGCGCGAAAGCAATAAGCTTTTTTCTTCGCTCAGCATGAATATAAACTGCAGAACCGTAATGAGAACAATGTCTGTTTCCCAGCGTCAGATGGTAGAAATTGCAAAAGCAGTTTCTTATGATGCAAAGCTCATTGTTCTGGATGAGCCTACATCTTCTCTTACGGAAAATGAAATAAAAAAACTGTTCTCCATCGTAAATGATTTAAAGGAAAAAGGTGTTTCCTTTGTTTACATTTCGCACAAGATGGATGAAGTCTTTGAAATCTGTGATGAAGTTTCGGTACTCCGCGACGGAAACATGGTTTTGACAAAGGCAGTCAAAGATACGAATATGAACGAGCTTATCTCGGCAATGGTTGGACGTTCCCTGGATAAGCGCTTCCCGGATGTAGATAATACACCGGGCGATATATATTTTGAAGTAAAAAATCTTACCACAAAGTACGAGCCGGTTCTGGAAGATATTTCCTTCTCTGTAAAAAAAGGAGAAATATTCGGACTGTACGGACTTGTAGGTGCAGGACGCAGCGAGCTTCTGGAGTCTCTTTTTGGAGTACGAACAATTGCTTCCGGCGAAATCATATTAAACGGAAAGTCGCTTCGCTTTAACAGCAGTAAGGATGCAATGGCCTATAACTTTGCTCTTGTTACCGAGGAACGCAAACTCAACGGAATGTTTGGCAAGGATACAATCAAGTTCAATACTGTAATTACAAACCTTGCAAACTACAAATCCTACGGTATTCTTTCGGAACGCAAAATGGCAGATGCAGCAAACCGCGAAGTTAAGCAGATGCGTACCAAGTGTACTTCTATAGAAGAAAACATCACTGCACTTTCGGGTGGAAACCAGCAAAAGGTAATCATAGGAAAATGGATGGAACGCAAGCCGGACATCTTCCTTATGGATGAGCCTACACGCGGTATTGATGTTGGTGCTAAATACGAAATCTACCAGTTGATTATAAAAATGGCAAAAGAGGGTAAAACCATTATTGTAGTTTCGAGCGAAATGCCCGAGATTCTTGGTATTACAAACCGCATTGCCGTAATGTCTAATCACCGTCTGGCAGGAATTGTAAATACAAAAGAAACAAATCAGGAAGAGCTTTTACGCCTTTCTGCTAAATATCTATAATGTGTGGGGAATCAGAATATGGCAGATTTTAATGAAGAAATAGAACAGATGCAGGCAGAAAGCCTCAAACAGCTTGAAAAAAATATTGCAGATAAAACTGTTATGCCTCTCGAAGAAGATGCAGTACTCCAAAAATATAGTGAGCGTCTGGAAGAGCTTCGCAAGGCAGGAAACAAAAAAGAAGCAGCAGAGATTTCTAAAAAAGCAGTTGCTTATGCAAATCTTGTTTCAGATGCTTATATTAAGCAGGTAACAGAAGAACAGAATGCCCTTGAAAAGAAAAGTACCGAAAATTACAAAAAGCTTGTAGGCGGTATTAAGGGCGAAACAAAGGAAAGAATCTCAAAGCTTTCTTCTAAAGAAGAAATCAATATTGCAAAGTATGAAGGTAAGTCTGCACTCTTTGATGCAAAGAATAAGTATCTTACAGAAATTGGAAGATGCAGAAGTACAAAAAATCAGGCGTTTATTGATCATGTAATGTATAACCGTGCTCTGCGCGATGGTAGAACCAATTTAAAAGAAAACATGGCCATGAATTACAGGAACTACATCAACAATTTTCAGATGTCCAAGTTCCTGCTCGAAAACGGTCTTTACATTGCAATTCTTATTTTCTTTATTGTATGTGTAATCATTGCTCCACTTTCTGGAAACGGACAATTGTTATCTTTGCCTAACATCCTTACAATTCTGGAACAGTCTTCTACACGTATGTTCTATGCCCTTGGCGTTGCAGGTCTTATCCTTATTGCCGGTACCGACTTAAGTGTCTGCCGTATGGTTGCGCTTGGTTCTGTTACAACAGGTCTTATTCTGCATCCTACAAAAAACATTGTTTCCTTCTTTGGAATGGAACCTTGGGATTTTACGGGGCTTCCAATGGGCGGACGTCTTGCTATGGCACTGTTCCTGTCAATTTCTCTTTGTGTGCTGTTCAGCTGCTTCTCCGGTTTCTTTAGCGCAAAGTTTAAGATTCATCCGTTCATTTCAACACTTTCTGCACAGCTCATTATTTATGGTCTTTTGTTCTTTGGAACCAGTGGTACTCCTGTTGGTTCTATTGATCCTAACATCAAAGATTTGATTGGTGGTCGCTGGGTTTTGGGCGTGGTCAACGGAGATTTAATTACGTTCCCTAAACTGATCATACCGGCCATTATTGCAATTTTTGTTGCGTGGTTTATCTGGAATAAAACAACCTTTGGTAAGAACATGTACGCAGTTGGTGGAAACGCCGAAGCCGCTGCTGTTAGCGGTATAAACGTATTTGCTGTTACAATGGGCATCTTTATTATGGCAGGTATTTTTTATGGCTGTGGTGCCTTCCTCGAAGCCTTCCGTGCCAATGCAAGTGCCGGTACAGGACAGGGCTTTGAGCTCGACGCTATTGCTGCCTGTGTAGTAGGCGGTATCTCGTTCAACGGTGGTATTGGTAAGATTCGTGGTGCCGTAATTGGTGTAATCATCTTTACCGGTCTTACATACTGTCTTACCTTCCTTGGCATCGACACAAACCTCCAGTTTGTTTTCAAAGGCTTTATCATCATAGCCGCCGTTGCCCTTGATAGTGTTAAATACTTAAAAAGAAAATAAAGTCCTCCTCTTTTGACTAAACCAGTTTTCTCCTGTGGTGCCCGGTCCGGTGCCACAGGTTTTTTTGTAGATACCAGGTTGTGGGACTTATTACTCCTATTGACAAAGGCACTGTATCTCGGTAGATTTATTTTATTGATTTGGAGAAACAAATTGAAAGCTAAGGTTTATGGTTCATATTACTACTACTCATATTATTACTGCAAATGCAGAGGGTAAGTGATTTGTGCCGAACTTTACTGAATAGTAAATAATGACGAACCGCATGGATCACTTCCGTGCGGTTTTTTTTTGGAGGAAATATGATAGCGGTATTAAAATCTGGAGTGAGTCAGGAACAGATTAACAATCTTATTGAATGGTTTAAGGAACAGGGACTTAAGGTTCATCTTTCCGAAGGTGACTATAAAACCATTCTTGGATTGATTGGTGATACAACAAAAGTTGATATTGACCTGCTCAAGGGACTTGATATTATTGAATCGGTTACACGAATCAGTGAACCATATAAAAAGGCAAACAGAAAGTTCCATCCGGAAGATACAATTGTTGATGTTAGCGGTGTAAAAATTGGCGGTGGAAACTTTGCTTTTATTGCAGGCCCTTGTTCTGTAGAAAACCGCGACCAGATTATAGAAGTTGCAAAGGCTGTAAAAGCCAGTGGTGCTAAGCTGCTTCGTGGTGGGGCATTTAAGCCTAGAACTTCACCGTACGATTTCCAGGGTCTTAAGGCAGAAGGTCTGGAGTTGCTGCTTGAGGCAAAGAAGGCTACTGGTATGCCAATCGTTACAGAAATCATGAGTCCTGCTCATATTCCTCTTTTTGAAAATGTAGATTTGATTCAGGTTGGCGCGCGCAACATGCAGAACTTTGAACTGCTCAAGGAGTTAGGCAAGCTTAATAAGCCTATTCTTCTTAAGCGCGGTCTTGCTAATACAATGAAAGAATTCTTGATGAGTGCAGAATACATCATGGCCGGCGGAAACGAAAACGTTATTTTGTGTGAACGTGGTATTCGTACTTACGAGACTTATACACGAAATACATTGGATCTTAGCGCGGTGCCTATGCTCCATGAGCTTACACACCTGCCGATTATTGTTGATCCTTCTCATGCTACCGGTATTGCACGTATGGTTAAGCCTATGGCTATGGCTGCAGCTGCCTGTGGTTCTGATGGCATCATGATTGAAGTTCACAACAATCCTTCTAAGGCTTTGTGCGACGGTGCTCAGTCTCTTACACCGGAACAGTTTGATGATGTTGCAAAACGTGTAATGAAGATTCGTGAGGTGATTTAAGTGGCTGCTGCTAAAGTAAAGACTGTTGGTGTTGTTGGACTTGGACTTATTGGTGCGTCGTTTGCGCGCGCTTATAAAGAAGCCGGCTGCAAAGTTCTTGCTTACGACAAGGATTCTTCTGTTATTCTTATGGGTAAGCTTGGAGGTTTTGTTGATGATGAATTGAAGCC
>JAFYDO010000132.1 GCA_017544745.1 Treponema sp.
GACGGAGTTACAACTGTAGAAACGGCATGGCCCCAGATACAGTCGCGCATCCATTCAACATAACAGTCGGAACCTTCTTTAGCGGCAACAACAAAACGCTCGTAGCTTGACTTTGATTTTCCAAAGGCTTTGATAACTTCGATACCGTTTATGTATTCTACTGCGGTGTCGTTGAGGACCTTTGTTTTGTCCAGGGCATACTTAAAGCGTGCAGGACCATCACGGAGCATAAACATTACGCCAATAACTCCAATAGGCACAACCGCAAGACAGGCAAAGGCAAGACGAACATCAATTGTAAAAAGATAAACTACAAGAGCAATTGAAAGAACGATGTTTGAAGTATATTCGGGAATCATGTGAGCAAGGGTTGTTTCCATGCTGTCGATTCGTTCAATCATAATATTCTTAAGGGAGCCCGACGGCATATCAAGGATTGTTCCAAGAGGCACGCGGGTAATTTTATCGCACATGCGCTTGCGGATATTTCCCAAAAGATTGAAGGTTGCAACGTGGCTCATGCTTGTAGAAATTGCATGGAACAAAACATTGCCGCCCCAGAAGAGCGCTGTAATTCCACACTCACGCAGGTAGAGCTGCCAGTCGCGGACTCCATCCATAAGCTGATGTACAATCTGTACAATTATAAAATACGGTGCAATACAGCACGCTACGCTTAAAAGGGCAAAGAACACACTCCAAAGGTATGGCCCTTTTTTTTCACCTGCAAAATCGAATATCCAGCCGACGAGGCCTTTTTTTGCAGGAGCTTTTGGTTTTTTAGATGACATATTTACTCCTATGTTAGTCTTGGCTAACATTGAAAACATATTATTTATGCGCAAGTGGTTAGTCAAGACTAACTTGTATAATTATTTTCTCCGCCAGTTTTTTGGCAGGATACCTTCACTTTTTTTAAACACTTCAGAAAACTTGCTTGCATTTGCATAACCGCAGCGACCAGCAATTTCTGTAATAGAAAGTTGCGTAGAAACAAGCAGATTTTTTGCCAGCTGGAGACGGGCCTTGGTTCTGTATTCATTTATTGTAAGTCCGTACATTTCCTTAAAAACTTTTTGCATAGTTGTACGGTTTAAGTTTACCTTTACGGCAAGCTCTTCTATGCTTATTTCATTTTCAAGATTTGAATTTATTATGCGACGGACATTCTGAACTTTGCGACCAGTTGAACCGCTGAAATAAAGATCTGTGTCGTTGCGGCGTTCACTCCGTTCAAGAGCATCGCTGGAGTTAAACCTTCTCATTAAAAGAAGAATTGCATGAACAACCGCAAGCTTTGTTGCATGTTTAGAAAAGCTATCAGGAAGTTTAATCATTTCTAAAAACAGTTTTTCAAGAAACTCTCCACAGGGGAAAGCAACTGCACTTTCAGTTTTTCTTATTTCATTAAAAAAATTAGTTAAAGAAAAATCTGTTGTGCCGCAAAACTCGTTCAGAAAATCAACCGTGTCCAGGGGAAAAAGAATAATGCTTATGCAGTTCATTCCGCTTTTCCCAAGCATCGATTTTTTGACAGCGGTCCTTGTATTAAAAATCATGACATCACCTTTTTCGCCACTAACAAATTTTCTGTTTTGCAGTTCAAACTCACCGTGACCTTCTACAATGTACATAATTTCAAGACCGTCAACGTCCTTTTTTTCTTCCTGATAATCAGGGTTATAATATTCGAGCTCTGAATAGACGAGTTCTATCCCTTTGGCAATATGAGTATGCTTCATAATTCCTTCGCCAATAGGATCATTCAGCCTGTAGATTTCTTCACTTTCTCGCTGGCTTATTAAATCCATAAAAGAAAGAAAAATCTTTTCTGCCGGCATTTTTTTGATTTCTGATAGAAGCTCGTCTTTCATAATTTATGCTCTCTTAAAGCCTGCAAATGCCTTTATCATCAGAATAATTGCAAGTACAAGTACAACAAGGTCAGTTACCAGCTGTGCGTAGAAAACACCCTGAACGCCAAGTCCTGCAAGGTGTGGTAAAAGAATTACAAGCGGCAGGAACAAAACAAGCTGTCTTGCAAGAGCCAGAACAGAAGCTCCACCGGCCTTTCCAATTGCCTGGAAGAATGTGATTGAAAGAATCAGAACTCCGTAGCAGATGTAGGCACCAAAGATAACGCGAAGCATTGGAGCACCAACTTCTACAATGGCAGCATCTGTAATGAACATTGAAAGCATTTTTACAGGGAAGCACATAATTGGAATATAGAAGAGCAAAGCTACAACAGTTGCCGAAATCATAAAGGTGCGGGTAAAGGCGCCAACGCGGTCAAAACGTTTTGCTCCGTAGTTTGTTCCAATTGCAGGCTGGAAGCCCTGGCTGATTCCCCACAGAGGAATAAATGCAAAGGCCTGAAGACTGAGCGCTGCACCAAGAATTGTCTGCCATTCGCTGCCACCCCATTTAGCGGCTGTGTTGTAAAGGATTGTCTGCTGAACCATAGACATTACCTGCATAAGCATTGCAGAAACCCCTACGCTCAAAACAGGTTTTACAAGCTTACCTTCAAAGCGGATTTTGTGAATGCGTACAGTGTCGCTCTTCTTAATGAAGTAGAAGAAGGACATGCACATCAAAACAAATTGAGAAATGATTGTTGCAAAGGCAGCGCCAAGTACACCATTTTCTGCACCAAAAACCTTGATCAGAATCGGGTCAAGGATGATGTTGAGAATAGCACTTGTTGCCATAATAATCATTGCTTTTTTGAGTTTGCCTTCGCCTCGCATAATCATGTTTGTAGACTGACCAAGGTTTACAAAAAGTGAACCACAGAAAACAATACGAAGATAACGTACTGCCTGATCAAGAACTTCGCCTTCTGCTCCTGCAAGAGTGAGAAGCTGGCGGGTAAAAATCAAACCTACAACAATTACGATTGTAGAAAGAACTGTTACAAAAGAAATAAGGTTTCCCATTATGCGGTCAACGGTTTCTTTATCACGTTCACCAATTGCACGGGAAAGAACAGATGCGGAACCCTGCCCTATTAAAGTTGCAATTCCGCTGTTGATGAGAGTAAAAGGATAAGAAACCTTTACTGCAGTCATTGCAACCGGTCCAACCATCTGACCAACAAAAACGGCATCCATAAAATTATAGAGCCCTATAACAACCATACCGAGCACTGCCGGTACACTCAGAGTGAGCATTGTCTTAAACACATTTCCGCTAACAAGCATTTCGCGGGTGTCCTGCTTATCACTCATACTAACCTCCAGAATATTTTTTATATCGTGTTAGTCTAAACTAACAAGAATATAATACAAACAGCAACGCTTTGTCACTACTCCAAGTGGCAAAAAATACTCCAAATTGCAATTTAATTTTCATAAAATGTTGACCGGAAGGCGGATTTTTGCGATAATTTAAGAACATTTTCTAATAACTTCCATGGGGGAGTAGCGGGCGCCTTGTGCGTGACAAGTCAACATACTGGTGAAAACCTGGCTTGTGTTAAATTGCGAGACTCATGACTAAGGACTCTTACTATGGAATGGAACCTTATCTTTTTTGTAAACAGCGTTCTGCTTGGCGTTGGTCTTGCCATGGACGCTTTTTCTGTCTCTATTGCTAACGCTCTGAACGAAACCCAGATGAAAAAAAGCCGCATGTGTTTTATTGCGGGTGTTTATGCGTTTTTTCAGTTTGCCATGCCAATGATTGGCTGGATTTGTGTTCACACAATTGTTGAATTTTTTTCCAAGTTTGATGACTTTATCCCCTGGATTGCTCTTGCTCTGCTGCTTTGGATTGGCGGCAAGATGATTTGGGAAGCGCTGCATCCGGATGCAGAAGAGGAGAAGGCAGCAGAAGAAGCTGCTGCAAAATTGACTTTTGCCACGCTTATGATTCAGGGAGTTGCAACTTCAATTGACGCGCTTTCGGTTGGTTTCACCATTGCAGATTATGGTTTACTGATGGCCTTTGTTGCTTCACTGATTATTGCCGTTGTGACTTTTGCAATCTGCATGACAGGTCTTTTAATTGGCAAAAAAGCAGGCGAAAAACTTGGTTCCAAAGCAACCCTTCTTGGCGGAATTATTCTTGTTGGCATTGGAATTGAGATTTTTGTGAAGGGTGTGTTCTTTTAATTCTGTGTTTTCTTTGTAAACCATCCCATCAATTTCTGTGCAATAAGAATATTTATAAAAACCAGTATTGCTCCAAGGGCCATAAACGCACCAGCAAACAGCGCAGAGTCTTGAATACACAAAATACATTTACAGATAATCAGCGTATTAATCGGCAGGCAAATCAAGCTTGTAATACAGGCCGGAATGTAGCGGCGGTAAATACTTACCTGAATAAGATGTACAAAAAAGTGAAGGTCACAGCCAAGAAATGCACCAAGCCAGATATACCATAAAAAATTCAGGTCTATAAAATATGCCAGCGCAGAAATTGCAATACACAAAATAAGCTCTTCGTAAACGGCAAGTGCAAAACCTTCAGTAGAAAAATTTTCATAGCGTCGGAGGAAAAAAGGAAAACGTTTCTGAAGCTCTGCCTCGTTCTGTCGAAGGAAAAACTTAAAGCCTATAATTTCTTCCATGTCGTGAAACATAAAGATAATTGGAAAAAGCCAGACGTATTCTTTCATAAGTACCTCCATTTATCAAAGTCATGCTGAACTTGTTTCAGCATCTATTCTTTTCAATATACAGATTCCGAAACAAGTTCGGAATGACATAGTAGTAGAATAATTTACACTGTTAGTATATACTAATTCAAATTGTTAGTCAAAACTAACAAACAGAATATATACGAGGTATCATTATGTTAAACAAAGTTGCAATCAGCAATGTTATTGGTCGTGAAATTATTGATTCACGCGGAAACCCTACTGTAGAAGTAGATGTTATTCTTGAAAACGGAGTGCTCGGACGCGCTGCAGTTCCTTCTGGAGCCAGTACCGGCGAAAACGAAGCCCTTGAACTTCGCGACGGAGACAAGGAACGTTTTGGTGGCAAGGGTGTTCTTAAAGCTGTAGAAAACGTAAACAAAATTATTGCTCCTGCCCTTAAAGGTGCAAACGTTTTTGAACAGCGCGCAATTGATATGCAAATGCTCAAGCTGGACGGAACTCCTACAAAGAGCAAGCTTGGTGCAAACGCAATTCTTGGTGTTTCTCTTGCAACTGCTCAGGCTGCTGCAAAGGCTCTTAATATCCCGCTCTACCGCTATATTGGTGGTGCAAATGCTCACGTGCTTCCTGTCCCAATGATGAACATCATCAACGGTGGTGCGCACTCAGATGCTCCAATTGCCTTCCAGGAATTTATGATCCGTCCGGTTGGTGCAAAGACAGAAAGAGAAGCTATCCGCATGGGTGCCGAAGTTTTCCATGCCCTTGCAAAGCTTTTGAAGAAGCGCGGACTTTCTACTGCTGTTGGTGACGAAGGTGGATTTGCACCAAAGTTCGACGGAATTGATGATGCTCTGGACAGTATTGTTAAAGCTATCAAAGATGCAGGCTACAAACCTGGTAAGGATGTAAAAATTGCAATGGATTGTGCTTCAAGCGAGTTCTCTGTAGAAAAAGACGGTAAGTTCTTCTACAACTACAAGCAGCTTTCAAATGGAACTCCAAAAGATCCAAACGGAAAGTGCCTGAGCGACGACGAACAGATTGCTTACCTTGAAGAACTCATAACAAAATATCCTATTGATTCTATTGAAGACGGTATGGATGAAAATGACTGGGAAGGCTGGAAAAAGCTTACTGCCCGAATCGGCGACCGCTGCCAGCTTGTAGGAGACGACCTTTTTGTAACAAACGTTAAGTTCCTCGAGAAAGGAATTAAATCAGGCGTTGCAAACTCAATCCTCATCAAGGTAAATCAGATTGGTTCCCTTACAGAAACATTGGAAGCAATTGAAATGGCCCACCGCCACGGCTACACAACAGTAACTTCTCACCGTTCCGGCGAAACAGAAGACACAACAATTGCCGACATTGCAGTTGCAACAAACTCTGGCCAGATCAAAACAGGTTCTATGAGCCGTACAGACCGCATGGCTAAATACAACCAGCTTATTCGTATTGAAGAAGAGCTTGGTTCAAC
>JAFYDO010000133.1 GCA_017544745.1 Treponema sp.
AAAAATGAAAGAATATGTAATTGAGGGTGGATATCCTATTCAGGGGACAGTTACTGCAAGCGGAAATAAGAACGCTGCACTTCCCTGCCTTACTGCTACACTTTTAACAACAGAACCTGTAATACTTCACAATATTCCAAAGATTCAGGATACACATGTAATGATTGAAATCCTAAAATCTTTGGGTGCAAAGGTAGAAGACCTTGGAAACAACAGCTGGAAAATCCAGTGTGATGATATAAAAACTCATACATTACCAAACGAGCTTACCAAAAAGGTACGCGGTTCCATTGTTTTTGTGGGCCCGCTCTTAGCACGTCTTGGCCGTTGCGAAATGATGCCTCCTGGAGGAGACGTTATTGGTCGCCGCCGTCTTGATACACATTTTCTGGCACTCAAGCAGCTTGGAGCCAGCATTCAGGTAAACGGACACTTTGATTTTGCTGCAAATAAGCTTGTCGGAGCCGACATTTTTATGGACGAAGCTTCTGTTACAGCAACAGAAAACGCAGTTATGGCTGCAGTTTTAGCAGAAGGAAACACCGTAATTCAAAATGCTGCAAGTGAACCTCATATTCAGGATCTTTGTAATATGCTCAACAGCATGGGTGCAAAAATAAGCGGAATTGGTTCAAACAAGATAAATATCGAGGGTGTAAAAAAACTTAAGGCCTGCGAATACAAAATTGGCCCGGACTATATAGAAATTGGTTCTTATATAGGAATGGCAGCCGCAACTAAGGGAAAAATTACCATCAAAGGTGTTCGTCCCGAAGAAATGCGCCCGCTCAAATACAGTTTTGCCAAGCTTGGTATTAGCTGGAGCCTTGACGGAGACGAGCTTACAGTTCCAAACACACAGGAACTCAAGGTAAACGACGACTTTGGTAACGCAATTCCTAAAATTGACGACATGCCGTGGCCTGGTTTCCCAGCTGATTTGACTTCTATAATGACAGTAGTTGCAACTCAGGTAGACGGAACAGTATTGATTTTTGAAAAAATGTTCGAAAGCCGAATGTTCTTTGTAGATAAACTGATCAGCATGGGTGCAAAAATTACTTTGTGTGACCCTCATCGTGCAGTAGTCTGCGGTCCATGTATGCTCCACGGCGACCATCTGGTTTCTCCAGATATCCGTGCCGGTATGGCCATGGTAATTGCAGCTATGTGTGCCCATGGCGAAAGCCGAATCTCCAACGTCTATCAGATTGAACGAGGATATGAAGATCTGGTTGGACAATTACAGGAACTTGGAGCACATATTAAGGTTGTAGAGGCTGAATGATAGAATTGGAAACAAAAGTCCGAGTACCTTTTTTATGGGGTAAATCGGTCTTTAAGAAAACCCGCTGGTCTCAAATCAACCTCATTGTAGGTCCAAACGGCTCGGGAAAAACAATTCTTGCAACAGAACTCTCTAAACAATTTGAAAATGCAGGTCATTCCGTAAGATTCATAGGTGCAGACCGCACAAACAATCTTGATATATTACGCGATAACGAAAAAATCCGTGAAAAAACCGAACGCGTACTTTCAGACATGTTCGGAAAATCAATTACATTTATAGAAGATATAGACGGAACTTTTATTCCAATAGTCCGCAACAAAGCCTGGAATGTAGAATACATGATGGAAGATGCAGAATGTCATGGTTTGCAAACCATAATCAGCCTGCTTATAAGCCTTTATTCTTCTACAACCGATATAGTAATTTTTGATGAGCCGGAGCTGCACCTTCACCCGCAGTTCCAGCTTTTTTTTATGAACGAAATTCGTAACGAAGCCAAGCATCACTGCAACAAGCTTTTCTTTTTGATTACTCACTCCCCTTTCTTTATTGACCTGCGTACACCGGAGGATCTGGAAGGTGTAATTGTATGCCATATAAACAGACCGCCGACACATATAGAAGAATTGTCCCGTGAAGATGAAGCGCTGTTCAGACGTTTTCTTCCACGCTTTAACACATACCACAAACAGTTTTTCTTTTCGGACAATCAGATTTTTGTGGAAGGCTATACCGACCAGCAGATGTTTACCTACCTGCTGCCGTATGTAGAAAACAAAGCCAATACTGCCGGCACCAGCGTAATTGATGTAGGCGGTAAGGATGAGCTTGGAGTTTTTTGCAAGGTATGCTCACTCATTGGAACAGACGCACGCATAATTACCGACCTTGATTCCCTCTTTAGCGGAAAGCTACGTGATGTAGTATGCCGTGACGAACGCGTAGAACAATGGCTCGAAAAGCAGTCAGAAAAACAGCAGGCTTTTTATGAAAAGATTTTTTCTGTAAAAGAACTTGCACTTCCTGTTAGTCTGGACAAACTCATTTACAGACTTGAAAGATATATTGTTGCGATTGGAGAAGAAATCAGCAGTACGTTTGGGGTTCTTGAACCTTTCGAAGGGCCAAAACCACAAATGTCCGCTGATCTAAAACTCTGGCTTACAAAACTCAACTTCCTTTTGGAACGCCACGAAAATGCAGTTGCAGTAGACACCTATAAAACAGTCCTCCTCCAGGGAATTATCAAAAACGAAAAAGAACTGGCCGACCTGCTTCCTCAAAAGCTTAGTACTACCCTGCCCCTCATAAAAAATCTTTCTTCCCTTATATTTGCTGCTGCCGAAAGTGCCCGCGTCTATATCCTGCACAAAGGCTGCATCGAACACTACTACACCCGCAGCACCGTAAACTACATGCCCGTAAGCGGCAAAGACAAACTCTTTCACGAAGAACTCGACTTTATCATGGACACCCGCCCCAAAACAGTCCGCAAACAGTACGAACCGCTCATTTTCCTTCTGGAAGCAGCAACAGCAAGATAAATCTCAATTTGCACTCTCAAAATTCCTGTGGTATAATTAAATATTCTCAAATAAAGGAGTTATTTAATGACAGGAACATTCTGGGCATTGGTGCCGGCAATCGTGGCTATTGCGCTGGCGCTCATTTCTAAGGAAGTTTATTCTTCCCTTTTTGTTGGTATTGTAATCGGTGGTATTTTTTATGCAATCGATGCAGGAACCGGTTTCACAGGATTCATGACACATGTGTTTACAGACGGTTTTGCAGGCTCTCTTGCAGATGCTTACAACGTTGGTATTCTTGTATTCCTGGTAATTCTTGGAATTATGGTTGCACTTATGAACAAAGCAGGCGGTTCTGCTGCATTTGGTCGATGGGCAAAAACTCACATCAAGTCTAAAGTTGGTGCTCAGGTTGCGACAATCATTCTTGGTATCTGTATTTTTATTGACGACTATTTTAACTGTCTTACCGTTGGTTCTGTAATGAAGCCAGTTACCGATAAGTATGGAGTTTCAAAAGAAAAGCTTGCTTATCTTATTGACTCTACAGCCGCTCCGGTTTGTATTATCGCTCCGGTTTCTTCATGGGCAGCCGCAGTTGCAGGCTTTGTTACCGAAGGTGAAAACGGGATCGGTCTTTTCTGTAAGGCAATTCCATTCAACTTTTATGCTCTGTTGACTCTGGTTATGATGTTCGCAATGGTTTTCATGAAGTTTGAATTTGGTCAGATGTCTAAATACGAAAAAGCACTCCAGATTATGGGTGAAGAAACAACTGAAGAAGAAGCTGCAGCAGCAAATGCAAAAGGCAAGGTTATTGACCTTCTGCTTCCTGTTATTGTTCTTATCATTTTCTGTGTTATCGGTTTGATTTATTCAGGCGGTTTCTTTGACGGCGAATCTGAATCATATTTGAACTTTATTGATTCCTTCTCAAATGCAGATGCTTCTGTAGGTCTTTTGTACGGTTCATTCGGTGCCCTGATTGTTGCAATCATCTTCTATCTTTGCCGCAAAGTTCTTTCATTTAAGGATACCGCTGCATGTATCCCAGAAGGCTTTAAGGCTATGGTACCTGCAATTTTGATTTTGACTCTTGCATGGACACTCAAAGGAATGACAGACAGTCTTGGTGCAAAGGAATTTGTTGCAGGTCTTGTAGAAGGCAGTGCCGGTGGACTTAAGATGTTCCTCCCTGCAATCATCTTTGTAATTGCCTGCTTCCTTGCTTTTGCAACAGGAACTTCATGGGGAACCTTTGGTATTCTCATCCCAATCTGTATTGCAGCCTTCCCTGTTGGAGCAATCCGTATTGTTTCAATTTCTGCATGTATGGCTGGTGCTGTTTGTGGTGACCACTGTTCTCCAATTTCTGATACAACAATCATGGCATCTGCAGGTGCTCAGTGTAACCACGTAAACCACGTTTCTACACAGCTGCCTTACGCAATTACCTGTGCTGCAGTTTCGTTTGTAGCATACCTTGTTGCAGGCTTAACTCTTAGCCTTGGAATTGTAGCTTCCGGAATTATTTCCTGGGCAGTTGGGCTTGCAGTAATGTTTGGTGTTCTGTTCTTCCTTAAAAAGAGACAGAAGTAAGAGATTTTATAAACTCAAATAATTTTGAGGCCGCGTGCTGATGGGTTTTTACACCCGGATGTCCGCGGCTTCCTTTTTCTTCGGGTAATTTTTCCAGGTCTTCCAGAGATTCTAATTCAAGAGTATAAACTGACTTGTCGCCGCTGATGGCTTTGTAGTTGTCTACGCCTTTTTGTACAAGGGCCGGTACAGTCTCAAGACCTAGCATTCCCCAAACCCAGATAATTTTTGCAGAAGGATTATGTTTACGGACAATCTTAAGAAAGTCTGTAACTGCTGCTGTCAGTTCTTCTTCACGGCCTGTATCGCCTTTTTCTTTTAAAACCCTTAAGCCACCATCATCATTTGTTCCAAGATTTATGATTACATAGTCCGAGCCTTTGCCGCCATAAAAATCCCATTTTTGCTGAGCTCCCATAGCAAGGCTTTTTTCATCCTTCATAACAGAGCAGACATTTTCGTAATGAGGAGGGATTGCACTCTCCAGGTTTCCATCCCAGCCGCAGATTATTCCCCAGCCGCATTTTCCCATGGTGTTCCAGTCGGCATTCATTTTACGGGCAAGAAGTCGTGCATAAGTTCCGCTGGCCCGCATCCATAAGCTAATCCAGTCCTGTTCTTCGGGAGCACCACAAAGACCTTCACCGGCGGTAATACTATCGCCAATAAATTCAATAGAATATTTTCGTGGAACAACAGGAACAAACTCCCCTGCTTCATCAAGCCCAAGTGCGTGAATCACAAGAGAATGTTTAAAATCCTCACTCATAGGCTGAACATCTTTTATAATGGAAATAAGATTTTCTTTCTGTGGATTAAGATTACGGGCAAGGCAATACCAGGTCTTTTCCTTATTAAGCATAAAGCGACTTACAGGCGCCCCGTTAATTTCTACAGTAAGCCACTGCTCATGATCTATATAATCAGTAGAAATGCAGGCATAGACCTCGCGGGCCTTTACATTTATTTCTAAAGCAGCCCCACCCCAAAAAAGAGTAAGCGCTTCATCTTGAGCTTTATAGACATTGCGTCCTAAAATACGTTTATTTTCAATTTTATTTAATGTGAATTCTTTCATACGTAAAGAATATAATAAAAAAAACGTTTTGTCATTCAAACTTCTCTTGCTATTTACAACATTTTGATTTATGTTAAATATACATAACTAATCAGGAGTTTTTTATGAGTAAAATCATTAGTGGTGGTAATTTACCAAATATTCCATGGCAGGATAAACCAAAGGACTGGTGGCTGCCAATCTGGCGTTACAGCGAAAATCCTGTAATTGACCGTAATCCTTTCCCCGGAATGGGACGCATTTTTAACAGTGCAGTAGTTCCTTTTAACGGCAAGTTTAAGGGAGTTTTCCGTTCCGAGGATGCACATGCACGTCCATTCCTTTATCTTGGAGATTCAGACGACGGCATTCACTGGGAATTTGAACGCGAAAAGGTACATATGCATGATCCTGACGGAAAACCTCATGATCCGTTCTATGCCTACGACCCACGCTGTGTTTTAATTGACGGAACCTACTACATCATGTGGTGCGGCGACTTTGACGGTGCTGCAATTGGTGTAGCAAGCACAAAGGATTTTAAGGATTTTACCCGCCTCGAAAATCCTTTCCTTCCATTTAACCGCAATGCAGTTTTGTTCCCACGTAAAATCAATGGTAAATATATAATGCTCAGCCGTCCAAGTGACTCAGGCCATACACCGTTCGGCGATATTCTTCTTTCTCAGTCTCCAGATATGAAATACTGGGGAGAACATCGACTTGTTATGCAGAAAGGTGGCGACGGATGGTGGCAGGGACTCAAAATTGGCTGTGGTCCTGCTCCTATAGAAACTGACGAAGGCTGGCTCATGTTCTATCACGGAGTTTGTCAGACCTGTTCAGGCTATATCTATTCCTTCTCTGC
>JAFYDO010000134.1 GCA_017544745.1 Treponema sp.
AGAATCACGTCCTCTTATCTTTAAGAATGACAACGTGCTTCCAAATCTGTATATCAATAATTATGACGATACAACTGCAATTCTGGCACGCCAGACTACAGTAACAATTACCGGTTCTGTAAAATGCGAAACCGGAGTAGGTGGCTTAAAGTACAGAATACTCGGAGCCGAAACCCTTCTTGATAAGAGCGGTGTAGTTTCAAAGGTAACTCCTCTTGCAGTAGATACAAATTTCCAGTCTATTCCTGTTGGAATTGACGGAAACTGGACTGTAGATGTAGATACCTGGTCGTTCAACGACGGAATGTATGTAATAGAATTTATTGCAGAAAGTGCCGGTGGAAATGAGTCTGCAAAGGCTGTTGCCATCAACACGCTGCCAGAAATAGAAGAAATCAACGGAAAACTTCCTGCTGCAAAGCCTGCAGTTATTACCTGGCTCGACGGCTTTGATGTTTATGCAGTTGCAACCTATCAGGGAGAAATGGACCGCAACTTCCAGGTATTCCCTCGTTCAGAAATGGAAGAAGGTGCAAATGCTCTGATTACAGACATTGACGGAAAAACAAAATATACAGCTCAAAAGGCTCCAACTCTTGCTGCTTACTTTGCACAGGTAGACGGCGAGGAATATTACAGCGGTATGCCTGTAGTATTGCCATACGGCAATTCAAAAGAGCCAAAGTATATGACACTTTATATAGACACAGGTGCAGCTGTAAACTCTGTAAGCTACGAAATTACCGGAGACGAAGTTCCTGGCGGAGACCAGAGACAGACTGGTACTGCAAAGCTTGCTAAACCAGAAGGTACAAGATGGGTAGTAGATATTCCTCTTAATAATCTTCCTTCACGTGTAAATAAAGTAAACGTAACAATTAAGGCAGGTTCACTCCAGCAGACCCTCACAGGCTCTGTAACTGTAATCCGCGATACTTCGGATAATGTAACAGAAGACGAAGAACGTATTTTTGGCTATGCAGGAGTAGGAACTGTATTTGATACACAGGATTCAAACTGGGTACTTCTTGACGGTTCAAAATATGTATTCTACGCAAACCTTACAGGTCCTGTTAAAGCAGAGCTTGTAGGAAATCCGGACGGACTTGCAATAGATTCAGACGGAAAATTCATTACACTTTATGCAACAAAGGATGGTACTTACAAGAATGTAGTTCTTAAGGTAACAGACCGCTTTGGAGACAGCTTCGAGATTCAGCCAATGAACTTCCTTGCAGACTCAGAAGCTCCGGAGCTTGTTGTTCTTAATCCACAGTTGCATCAGTGGCTTGATGATAACCTCAATATTTCGGGAACCATCACAGATGCTCTTGGCGTACGCCGTGCAGAATACTCCCTTGACGGTGGAGAAACCTGGCAGGAAATTACACTCAAGGGCGAAGCAAAGGGACTCGGTGTAACCTTTAGCGAAAATGTAGACTTAAGAAGCTACGAAGACGGACTTATTACTCTTGATGTTCGTGCTTATGACAACGCAGGTCATGTTGCACTCTTAAGTACAGCAACCTTTAAGGATACTACACCTCCTGTTGTAAACGTAATAGAACCTCTTTCTATTGATATAGTAAACGGTGAAACCCTCGTTGTATTCAAGGTAGAAGATAACGGATGGTTCAACAGCACAGAATACTATATGGTTGCAGGCGAGGGTAGAGAAGAAAAACGCAACAATATTTATATTGACCCTCTTGTAAATACAATTGTTGGTACTCCAGACCAGCCGATTGACGATATCATGCAGTTTATCTTTAAGGATGATGCAGGTAACGCAACAACAATCGAAGGCTGGGACTTTACAATCGATAACCAGTCGGACCTCCCTGTTGCAGAAATCCACGTTCCGGATGAGCTTCAGGTAATTACCCGAGACTTTACAATTTCGGGTGTTGTATACGATGATGATGGTCCTTCTACAATCTGGTACAAGATTGATGACAATGAATATACTTCTATGGGAGAGCCTGGAACAAGTTTCTCAATTGATGTTCCACTTGCTTCCATGACAGATAACGAACACGTAATTTCTGTTTACGCAGTGGATGTAAACGGTGTAAAGGGTAATGTTACAGAACGCACCTTTAGAATCTCTCTCGAAGAGCCAAAGGGTGCTGTAGTAGAACCTACAATCGATACATCAGTACGCGAAGTAATTACAATTTCGGGTGTTGCCAGCGATAAGAACGGAATTATGAAGGTAGAGCTTTCTCTGGATAACGGTAACAGCTATAACGATGCCGTTGGTACAGAAGAATGGTCTTACAAGGTAGATACACGTGCTATCCCTGGTGGAACTCAGGTAGTCTTCCTGCGCATTACAGATAACTACGGAATTAAGGGCTTGTACTCAAGCTTGATCAACATCGATAACGAGGCTCCGGATATTTCTCTTGACCTGCCTCTTGATGATTCAACTTCTACAGGACAGCTCTTCTTCTCTGGTTCTGCATTTGATAACGTAGAAATATCTGATCTGTACATCACAATCAGAAATATGGAAAAGACTTCGGAATCTATCAAACGTGAGATTCCAATCAACAATATTATTGGTGAAATTATGGACATTACCGATCTTCCAAACGGCTTCTACAACGTAGAGCTTTCTGGAGAAGATAAGGCTGGTAACCGTACAAATGTAAGCCGTAACATTCACCTTGATAAGTCTAAGCCGCCTGCAGTAGTAGACGTCCTGTATCCTCTTAACGGAGAACACAAGAACGGTCGCTTTAATATCTACGGACAGGCTACGTCTAACGTAACAGAAAACATTGCTTCTCTGCGCCTCTATGTAGACAACAAGTTTGTTAAGGAAACAACACTTTCTGAATCAGGCTTCTTTAAGTTTGAAATTACTCCTGCTTCGGAAGTAAATACAGGTGAGCTTGACGAAGACGGTAACCCTGTTCGTACAGTAGTTACAGATATGACCGATGGTGTTCATACCTACCGTGTAGACGCTTTGCTGGATGATGGAAGACAGGTTTCTTCTATTGACCAGACAATTACCTACAGTTCAATAGGTCCATGGATTACACTCGACAACTTTGTATATGGTGACTTTGCTATGCGTCGTCCATACCTCAAGGGAACCGCAGGTTACAGCCGCGATCCAGAAGAGGTAATTGCTGCCAAAGCTAAGGACGCAACAAAAGAATTTAAGGATGCAGTTGCTGCTAAGGCAGTTGCTAAGGTAGAACTGAGCTTTGATAACGGTAAGACTTTTGAAGAGCTTTCTACAAACGAAAAGTGGCTCTACCGTGTAGAAAACGCAGACTGGACAGAAGGATATCACTTCCTTCTTATCCGTGCCACAATGAAGAACGGCGAGGTTGCAATTGAACGTACAATTGTTCAGATTGATAACACCGCTCCAACAGTAAGACTCATTGCTCCTGGAAACGGCGGACGCTATAACCAGATGCTCGAAGCTTCGGGACTTTCTAAAGATGAAGTAGGACTTGAAAAAGTTACTATTGCCCTGCGTAAGGGTGACAAGTCTTCTTACGAGGTTCCTTCATTCATCCAGGGTCTGTATGTGGACTTCCACTTCTGGGGTGCTTCATTGTTCGAACTTGGTGCAGGTCTTACCTTCTTTGATGATAACGTTAAGCTGCAGTTTGTATTTGGACAGTACACACAGGAACAGCGTGATGCTGTAAGTGCTTTCCTTAAGCGCGAAACAACAGAGCTCCGTTATGGTGGAAATATCTTTGGTGGTAAGCTGCTTGCCAATATTTCTACAATACCGTTCAGCTTCTTCTTTGGACACGACTTTGACTGGCTTAGTGCGAGCGTTGCAGTTGGTGCACAGTTCAACTACTTTAGTAAGACAAACTCTGGTAAGGGACAAATCCTTTCTGCAGTGCTCGGCCAGCTCGAATTCCCTCGAGTCCACATAAACGAAGTAAAAATGTTCAGTACATTCTCTATGTACTATGAGTTCTCTTTGTGGTTCATTCCGTCTGACGTAGCCGGTGATGATATTAAGAAGCTTATTCCACAAGGCTCTCTGGGTCTTCGTGTGAATATATTCTAATGCTTAGGAATGTAAAACTGAGGTGATTATGGCTTTGATAAAACGACTCAAGACATTCTTACTGGCACTTCTCTTCTTTGCAGTCGCAGGTTCTGTGTTTGCAGTAGAAGAGTATGTAAGCAAGGTTTACAAGGAAATAGATGTAATCTTTATTAAAAAGGCAGATAAGGAATTGGAAACAATCCTCCGCCAGAATGTAGAAGATAAATACTATTACCTCATGGAAAACTACACCAAGAAAAAGGTTCGCCGCCTTATTATTGATAATGAATATGAATTTGCTATGACTGCAATCTACATCATTATTGATAACAATATCGACGGCGACTTTGAAGATGAAGATGCAGTAGATCTTTATGCTGCAATTGCCGAAGCCTACGAGATCCAGCAGCAGTATGAATACGAGCAGGAACAAAAGGCTATAGCAGAGGCTGCAAAGAAAGAAGCCGAAAAGGAAAAGATCCGTACTTCTGTAGAAAAGGATTACAATGTAACTACTACAGCAGAAGGAAAGACAGTATATATTTCTTCAAAGGATGAGCGTTCTCAAAGCTACAGATGGAATGCCAACTTTGGTATGATTGACTTTGGACTTACAACCGCAAAAGCCCTGCCTCATAATCTTATGGACGAGGGTATTTCTTTAGACGTTACATATGAGTATACTATTCCTAAAACTCTTGTAATTGGCGGTGACTTGTTCTTTGACTTTAAGTTCATGGCATTTACCAATGGTCCGATGAGCTTTAATTTTGAAATTGCTCCTAAGGTAGCGTTCCCTAAGCTTTCTTCTAACTTCTTTGTTAGAATTGGATTTAGCGATCTGGGAATCTTAAAGAACAGGGATGAAAATATTCTTGCAAAGAATAAGGAGCTTGCTCAGATTCAGGAAGCTCTGTATGGAAACATTGTGTCTCCATTCGTCGGAATTCAATTGAGTAATATGAAAATTGGAAGTGCAGCCCTTAACATAGACGCAAATTATCTGCTTTCTGGTTTGATAACAGGTGACTATCAGGCTATGAGCTTTAAGGGTAGTGTAGCAGTTCCGTTTGCAGAATTGGAAAAAGTTAACCTTGTATTCAATCTGGGTGCAAGAGACACACTCCTTTTGTTAAAGAGTGGCGGAGTAGAGAATCATGTTAGCGCAATCTTGGGATTTGGAGTTGAAAATGTTATTAGATAGTTATAAAAAAATTATTGCGGCCTTAGCTTTCGCATTTCTCACAGTTTCAGTTTTTGCTGCAGACACATCTGCTCTTGTTAAAAAGCAGCTTACTGCAGCAGAAGATGCTATGGACGAAGATGATATAGAAACCGCTTATAAAAAGGTAAACGGTGCTCTTCAAATGATGAATGACGAAACTTCTGCAACACTTCGTGCTTCCGTAATTTCAGAAGCAAAGCTTATCTATCAGCAGAAGCTCGAACGCCTTGTAGAAAATTATGATGGTGTTGCCTTGAGCGATATAAAAATCATGCTCGACAAATATCCAGATGTAAAAAATACAAAAACCGAAAAGCTTCTTAGTCAGATAGAAGAAAATCAAAAGATTGCTGCCGAAAATCAGCGTAAGGCAGAATTAGCAGCAAGCGAAGCAGCAGCCCAGAAGCGTCATAACGAAGAACAGCAGTCTATGAAACAGCAGACTCAGGCTCTGGAAAAGCAGAACGAAGCTCTTTCACAGCAGCGCGAGGCCATGGAAAAACAGAACGAAGCAATTTCAAAGCAGGCTGAATCTCAGGCTGTACTTGCAGAATCCATGAAAACTCAGGCAGAAGAGCTTGCTAAGTCTAATGAAAATTCAGAAAAGAACCTCAAAGCAATTCAAGAAGGTTTTGCCGGTATGCAGGATTCCATGAGCGAATCTACAAAAACACAGGCCAAGTCTACCAAAATTATGGTATTTGCAATTATTGGAATTGCACTTCTTATTCTTATAATTGTACTTGTTGTAATTGTAATTGCACGCCGCAATATGAAGCTCCAGGAGCAGAGACAGGAACAGTATATGCAGGCCTTCCGTCTTATTGCAGAAAATACAAGCAATACAAACCGTATTATGCTTGGTGGTGCAACAGACTTGTATGGAGGGCAGGGTGCTCCTCTTAAACTTGCAGGAACCTCTTCGTGGGCACCGGCAGCTGCTTTGCCGGATGTAACCTTTACACCAGAAGACGAAGAAGAACTCAAACAGCTTGCAGTTAAATGTGAAGAAATTGGTGCTCAGATTGACCAGGTTACCAACCGCAAGAATAACTCAAAGAATGTAAGCGAACTTGTTTACAAGCTTTCTATGCAGCTGGGACTTTCTCAGGGTAATGCAATGCTCAATTTCTGTGCCGCTATGATTTACGACGCAGGTTTCCTTGGAGTAGATCCTGAACTTTGGAGCGCAGAAACTCTTACCGACGCACAGAAGGAAGAAATGCACAGCCACGTTAATATTGCCGAAAAATATCTGGACTTTGTTCCAAAGAAATACTGGGAAGTATTCGACGATGCTTCTAAAAAGCACCACGAGAATATGGACGGTTCTGGCTATCCAAACGGACTCAAGGGCGACGAAATTCCACAGATTGCACGCCTTATCCGTGTTGCAGAGACTTATGTTGCCATGTCCAGCCGCCGAAACTACCGCCAGGCTATGGATAAGGAAACAGCTATCGAAAAGCTCCGCGAACAGCCGGAATTCTACGACACAGCAGTAGTCGACGTATTGGATCAGATAGTATAAAAGGTTTTTATACTTTCTGCCGATAATCAAAGTATGAAAAATTTTCTCATTAAAACAACGTTGGTTTTGTGCCTTCTGGTACAATCTGTATATGCTCAAAGCACAAAACCTTTATATCAGTTACCCGGAAAAACTCCGGCCTCTACAGAATATCAGGTAGAAAACGATGTTTTCCTTGTAGGTTCAGATTCAGGTCTTTTTAAGGTAACCTCTACAAATAATGTAATTCCTCTTTGGACCGAAGGCCGTGTAGATCAGATAGTAAGGGTATCGCTGCCAGAATTCATAGGAAACGCCATTGTCGGCTCAAAGGACGCCTGGTTTTTCCGCACCCAAAAGGGACTTTTTTATTCCGAAGACTTAAAAACCTTTATAGAAAAAGATAATGGACTTGCTTTTCTTACAGTAAAAAAATACGACGGCAAAAAGGCAACCTTAGTTCAGCAGATTCAGGAACTCAAAGATTTTTGCGTTAATCCTGTAAACAATATGGAAATGGTAACTGCCACAAAGGATGCAGTTTATTATTCTGCCGATGCAGGAGATACCTGGACCTCCCTTGGTTCTATGAGTAAGACAACACCGGGTGTAAAAGCAGTTGCAGTTGCTACAATAGAAGGAGAGTCTGTTGTATTTATGTCTCACCCGATTTTCGGACTTTCCTATATTTTCCCACAGAAAAAGAATGCAATGTGGAACGATGTAGAAGAAGGCTTTGAAAAAATGCAGTCGCTTACTTCTCCGGACGAAATTGCAGATATTCTTCCTGTTGTGCGCACAAATGCAGACGGCACTAAGTTTACAGAGATTTTCCTTTCTCAGTCTTACCTGCCTTGTATTTATAAATTTGACTGGGAAAACAAAAAGGGCGTACTTTTGTATAAGAGTACCGAACCTGTAGATTCTTTTGACGGACTTACAACCATTAATGATGTTCTTGTTTACACTCATCTGGAAGGAATTGGCGCTCTTGATATGGATACCTATAAAAGCCCTGGAACTCCAACTAATTTTTCAGACTGGAATAAAGCCTTTGCTGCAGTTCCAGGTATGATTAATTCAGCCTGGGTGCCTCAGTCCCGCAGTGGTTTTTCAAAGGGAATCCTTCTTAATGAGCTTTGGCTGCTTTATCCAGGCACAATCAATTCTCCTTATGCCGAAAAAGCAAACGGAAAAAAAGCAATTTATGCTTCTGCCTACCAGTGCCGTAACCAGGAAGGTGTAAATAAATTCAAAAAGGCTATCAAAGACCGCAATATGAATGCAGTCGTAATAGATATGAAGGATGACTACGGATTTTTACGTTATCAGACCAAAGATCCTCTAGTAATGGAAAAAGGTACAGTTTCCACCTACGCAGTAGACCTTGAACGATTTATAGACGATTTTAAGAAAGAAAATATTTATCTTATTGCACGTATCGTAACTTTCAAAGACCGCTCGCTTACAAAATATGCAAACGGAAAATATGCAGTCTGGGATTCAAAATACAACAGAGCCTGGACCGGTATAAAAGATTACGAATCAATTACAGATGATGAAGGAAACGTAACCGGAACCGAAACCGTATACTATGATGAAAACTGGGTAGACCCATATTCCGAAGAAGTATGGGAATATAATATTGCCATTGCCAAGGAGCTTATTGCACGAGGCTTTGACGAAATTCAGTTTGACTACATCCGTTTCCCTACAGACGGACTTAATCTTAACAACGCAAAATACCGCTGGCAGGATAAGGGAATGGACAAGGAATCTGCCTTAATTTCGTTCCTTTCTTATGCCCGCGAAAATATTGATGCACCAATCGGTATAGATATTTACGGTGCAAACGGCTGGTATCGCAGTGGAACCCGTACAGGTCAGGATTCAGAGATGCTTGCAGAATACGTAGATGTAATTGGTCCTATGTTCTATCCAAGTCACTTTGAACAGACTTTCTTAAACTACGCACCTTATGCAGACAGAACTTACCGCATTTACTACTACGGTTCATTCCGTAATACAATCATGGCTCGTAACCGTGCACTCATAAGACCTTGGGTTCAGTCCTTCTATATTGGTGTAAGCTATGACCGTCAGTATTATGACGAAGACTATATCCGTAAAGAGTTTTTTGGTGTACGAGACTCAATCAACCGCGGCTACATGTGCTGGAACAATTCCGGCGAATATGGAGTAACCCCGCGCGATGTAACCGATACCGAAACCTTTACCGGTACTGCACATGAGTCTTCGTGGGAATTTAAAAAGCCCGCAATCGGTACAACTATGAAGCCGCTGCCGTCCGATGATGTAGATCTTTCGGTTCTGGACAGCATCTTAAATCTGTATACCGACGATAATGATGATGCCTATTATTCTCCGTTATTGCAAAGCACTAATGTAAAACGGTATCATAACTAGGTATGGCACTTAATCAGTACACACCCGAAGAACCAATTTCTTCTATTGCAACAGCTCTTGCTCCGGCCGCCCTTGGCATAGTCCGCGTTTCCGGCAAGGGCTGCATCGAACTTGTAAGCAAAGTTTTTTCACGACCAAAAGCCCTCCTCGAAGCACCTGGTAACACATTGGTTTACGGTTGGATACAGAAAATCGACGAGGTCATGTGCGCCGTTTATCGTGCTCCCAAATCCTACACCGGCGAAGATATGGTAGAAATCTTTTGTCACGGAGGTCCTGCTGTTGTTACCGCTATCCAAAACCTTATGCTCAAAAGCGGATTCAGACAGGCAAACAGAGGAGAGTACACCTTTCGTGCCTATATAAACGGCAAAACAGATTTGACCAAGGCCGAAGCTGTACGCGAAATTATAGACAGCCATACAGATGATTCGCGCTCTCATGCCGCAGGACGCCTTGCGGGTGCTCTTTACGAAGAAATTGATTCAATAAAAAAGCTTATAGTTGATACAGTTGCTGCAATTGAGGTAGAAATTGAATATCCCGAAGATGAAGAAAATTTTTCCGACACCTTTGATTGCAGCAATCTTGAACAGGCAGTAAATCGTCTCCAAAGCCTTGTAGATTCCTGGAAGGGCGAAAAACTTTACCAGGACGGGGCCCGGGTAGTGCTTGCAGGCCGTACAAATGCAGGAAAATCTTCCTTATTTAATGCAATTTTAAAAGAAGAACGCGCCATTGTAAGCGATATAGAAGGCACCACCCGCGACTGGCTCGAAAGCTGGGCTAGCATAAACGGCATTCCGGTCCGCCTTTTTGATACCGCAGGCCTTCGTAATACAGATGATGTAATAGAAGCCAAGGGTGTAGAAATAAGCAAAAGCCTTGTACACGAAGCAGATGTTGTTTTGTATCTGATTGACAGTTCAGAAGGCATGAACGAAGAAGATAAAGCTTTTGTTGAAAATTGCACCGTGCCTTTGATTATTGTCTGGACAAAAACCGACCTCCCGTCATTGCGAGGAGCGTCGACACCATCGTCATTGCGAGCGCAGCGTGGCAATCTACGACATTCCTCCGAAGTAAGCCTTTCTTCCAAAACCGGATCCGGCCTTTCAGAACTTTTTGACAAAATCCAAACCCTCCTCACCGCCGGCCTTTCCACCGAACGCACCCAGGCAGGTTTGGGTTCTGCCCGCCAGAAGGATGCCGTTGCCGAAGCCCTTGAACGGGTAAAACATGCCCTTGCTGCAGCTTCCGACGACTATTCCTTAGATGCTGTAGTCCAGGATTTGGAAGACGCCCTCGATTCCTTAGGCGAAGTAACCGGCATAGTTACCCCAGACGACGTCCTGGGCACCATTTTTGCCAACTTCTGCGTCGGAAAATAACCCCCGCGGTCCCTGAGCCTGTCGAAGGGTCCTCAAAATCTGTGTGATAATCTTTTACATTGACCACATCCCCAAAATCTGTTATATTTACTCTAACATTTCGGGCCATTAGCTCAGTGGTTAGAGCAGAGGACTCATAATCCTTTGGTCCTAAGTTCAAGTCTAGGGATTAGACGG
>JAFYDO010000003.1 GCA_017544745.1 Treponema sp.
GACCACTATGATGCAAACAGGAAAGTCGAGAAATTTTTGGGGATATGTGCTGGCGGCGGGGAGTATTTTTTTCTGGGGAATTACGTTTATTTGTACAAAGGCGCTGCTGCAGGATTTTTCTTCGCTGGAGATTTTGTTTTTCAGGTTTGTGGCGGCTTATGTGGGACTTTGGATAATAAGACCTAAGTGGCAGAAGACGGAACGAAGGGACAACATTCTTTTTGCACTGGCGGGCTTGTCGGGAGTTGTGTTATATCAGCTTTCGGAAAACATTGCAATTAATTTTACCAACGCTTCAAATGTAAGTGTCATCGTGAGCATCTGTCCGCTTTTTACTGCTATCATCGCGCAGATTTTTCTTAAGGAAAACCATCTTAATCTTTGGTTTTTACTTGGGTTTATAATTTCTATTTTTGGGGTTGCGCTTGTCTGTTTTAATGGAAAGCAGTCTCTGGAGCTTAATCCTAAGGGCGATCTGCTGGCGCTTTTTTCTGCAATCTGCTGGGGCTTTTATTCGCTTTTTGTTTCCATAATAAATAAAAAGAATTATGACCCAATCTGTTCTACCCGTAAGGTTTTCTTTTTTGCGGTTTTGTTTATGATTCCGCTTGTACTTTTAGGACTTAGGATTAATGACCCCCAGGCTTCGATGAACGTCTGCTTTGATGCTGCTGTAAACGCCGAACGTTTTACAAAACCGCTCAACTGGTTCAACCTGCTTTTTCTTGGAATAATTGCAAGCGGCTTGTGCTTTAGTGCCTGGAACAAGGCCTGCGAAATTGTAGGCACTGTCAAAGTAAGCTGCGGGCTTTATCTTATTCCGATTGTTACAATTGTGTTTGCATTTTTTACGCTCAAGGAACCAATTACCTGGCTTGGGGCTCTGGGCTCAGTTATTACAATTACCGGCCTTTTTATTAGTGAAAAAAAGTCTGCGCCGGAAAGCACAGAAGACAGCTTCAGTAGTCAAAACTAAAAAAAAATGTTACTATTCAACCATACTAAATAAGGGGCTGTAGCTCACCTGGCTAGAGCGCTACAATGGCATTGTAGAGGTAGTCGGTTCAAGTCCGATCAGCTCCAGTAAATCTTTTCTAGACAAAAGATAATCCAATAAGAAAGCATTACTTGAAGCGACTAACGTAGCGAGCGCCGACCGAATAGGGAGGAAGAGGTGACATGGATGTCACCGGAAGCGAGCGGAGGCGCCCTGGAGGAGCGAACAGGATGTGAGCGACGGAAGGGGTCGGTTCAAGTCCGATCAGCTCCAGGCGACGATAGCAAAACCGTTAAAAAAAAATGTCCGAAAGGGCATTTTTTTAGGTTTTACACGCACCTCGCCTCAGAGGCAGATTTATCTGCCGACTTATTCCCTTTAAAATCAATCTAAGCGACTAACGTAGCGAGCGACGGAAGGGGTCGGTTCAAGTCCATCAGCTCCAGTAAATCCTTCCTATTTTTTTAGAGAATCCTTCAATCTTTTACTCAGGTCCATGTTATAATTTTTTTATAGGAGTTATAGCATGCATTACAAAAACTTTAAGACCGTAACCTACTGCGTTGCCGGATGGGTAAATCATGTTACAGAAAAAGATTTGCGCGAGCAGACTGAATGGCTGCAAAAATATGTTGGAATAGACAAAATCTATCTTGAAACCTACCGCGACGAATTTGCTAAACAGGAACAGCTTGATATGTTCAAACGGGTTATGGCAGATTACGGAATTGAAGTTTCCGGTGGAATTACAACCGTTACTCCGGATTTGAATGAGACCGATAAAAAACGCCAGCGTCTGTTTAATACCTTCTGCTATTGCAATGAACCGATGCGTGCGCGACTCAAGGAAGTTAGCGAATACACTGCTAAAAATTTTGATGAGTTTATTATTGATGATTTCTTTTTTACTCAATGCCAGTGCCAAGACTGTGTCCGCGAAAAAGGGGAGCGCACCTGGGAAGAATTCCGTCTTGCAAAAATGATGGAAGTTTCGCGCGAGTTGATTATAGGACCTGCAAAAAAAGTAAATCCTAAGGTACATATTATTATAAAATATCCTAACTGGCGCGAAAGCTTTGCACAGACCGGTTATAACCCGGGCCAGCAGCGTGAGATTTTTGATTCCATTTATACTGGAACTGAGACGCGTCATGGGGCACAGACAGACCAGCACCTTCCGCGTTACTTGAGTTATTCACTCATGCGCTATTTTGAAAGTGTTGCTCCTGGCCGTAATGGTGGCGGTTGGTTTGATAATTTTGACTGCGATAGAATAGACACTTATCTTGAGCAGGCTTACCTTACAGCCTTTGCAAAGCCAAAAGAAATGATGATGTTCTGCTGGCCGTCTATTGCAAATAACAAGCGTTCTACTCCGCTTGGATTTATGTATCAAAAGCTTGATGCAATTGTGGGGCAGCTTGGCGAACCGCAGGGACTTAAGGTTTATATTCCGTTTAATTCTCAGGGAGAAGATCACATAGAAGATTTTCTTGGCATGACCGGGGTTCCTATGGAGCCAGTGTGTGATTTTCCAAAGGACACTGTCGGCAAGGTTATGGTAACTGCAGCTTCTTTGAAAGACGAAAAGGTACTGGAAAAAGTAGAATCTTTTGTCGCTGCCGGCGGAAATGTAATTGCTACAGCCGGATTTATTATCGGGGCTTTGAACAAGTGGCCGGAGCAGTTGGGTAAACTAACGAGTGTTAGTTATACAAACAGGACTCTCACAGCAGATGAGTTCCAGTGTGCGTGTGCAGGTCCTATGGGAAAAAATTATATCAAGGCTGCAGATGCCATTTCTTACCGTCTGCTTGAACACCGCAATAATGCAACCTGGTCTGTAATGAACGCAGGTCACGGGGAATATCACGAAAGCATTTTGTGCTATGACACTTACGGTAAGGGAAGACTAACAATTGTAAATCTTCCGGAAATGCCGAGTAAGATTTATGAACTTCCGCCGCAGGTTCTTACACAAATCAGACAGGAGCTTGATACAACAGGAATCTGGATCGACGGTGCTGCCGGAGTTTCACTTTTTTCATACGACAACAAAACCTTTGGATTGTATTGCCATACATGGGATGGCTGTGCGCCTCAGGAGTTTTTTGTTCATGTAAAGGGAGAAGCAAAGGAGCTCAAACGACTTAGCGATGGTTCTCCTGTAATGCCTTGGAACAGTTTCCCGATGCAGCCGGTATACAATCGACCTCTGGACCCGCGTAATCCTGCTTCCGAAAAAGAAACGGTTTTTTATGTTCGCATCCAGCCGGGAGATTTTAGCTTTTTTCAGATACAATGACGAAATGCAATTTATGTGTTAAACTTTTCTCATGAAAAAAACAA
>JAFYDO010000135.1 GCA_017544745.1 Treponema sp.
AATGCTGCTTCGCGGCTACCGGGTTTATACACAGAATAATCTATACTGTCCTGCAGGCTCCATAACAAAATTGCTTTTGCAATGCTTCCGTCACGACCTCCACGCCCCGCTTCCTGAATATAAGCTTCGGCTGTTGCAGACGCCTCCAGGTGCACAACAGTTTTTATATCCTTTTTATCTACGCCCATGCCGTAGGCACACGTTGCACAAAGCACTCCGTCACGGCTGTTGTAAAACCATTTCTCAACCGATTCCTTTTCTTCTTTTTCCAAGCCCGCATGATAAAACTGGGCAGTACCTTCTCCAAAGCAAAAGTTTAATTCACGGGCCATATCTTCACTCTTGCCACGAGTTCCGCAAAAAATAATCATGGGACGCTGTTCGGTTGCGGCAAGATACAAAGCTTCCTTTTTCTTTACTGCGGCCTTGCGTACAAAATACTGGATATTCGGGCGGTCGCTTTCGCTACGAACAATGTGAGCCTGGCCTTCAAACAAAATCTGGGCAACACGTGACAAAACAGGAGGGGACGCTGTTGCAGTAAAGGCAGTGATTACAGGAACCCCAAGCTCCTTTAAAACTTCTCCAAGCCCCAGATACGAAGGCCTGAATGAATCTCCCCATTCAGAAACACAGTGAGCCTCATCAATTGCAACATGACAGATTCCAACCTGCTTTAGCTGTTGGACAAGACTTTTACTCTGAAGCACCTCGGGATTCGCAATTATGATTTTTGCACCTTCACGCAACTTACGGAAATTTTCTTCCCTCTCACGTGCACTCTGACCACCACGAAACATTACACTACGCAGGCTTCCTTCTTCCATACGCCTTTGCTGGTCTGTCATAAGGGCAAGCAGCGGGTAAATGACAAGAGTTGGTCCGTCCAAAAGCAGAGCCGGGACTTGGAAGCACAGAGATTTACCAGCACCTGTCGGCAAAAGAACAATCTGCCTTCCCCTGCAAAAGGCATCGTCCTGGGTCTGGATAGTCTGCTGCCCCTTAAGGTTTTCGTAGGCCTCCATGATGTTTGCAACAACCATTCTTTGCCACGGAAACATGTAGCGTATCCCAAAGTTTTTATACGCAGCCAGGGCTACAGGGTCGTCATCATAAATCGAGTCGTTCTCATCAATTTTTATTAATTCTTCCATACTATAGTTAACAAAAAATTTAGAGAAATTAGGAAGTAAATTTGGGGAAATTTAAAAAAAAGTGGAAAAAAAGATTAAAAACAGGTTTATTCGCCGCCTTCGGAAGAACCATCTTCTGATTTTTCTTCTTTCTTTTCTTCCTTTGGTGGCTTTTCTGGCTTAGGTTCCTTGGCCTTCTTTGCTTTCTTAGGGCGTTTTTTGTATGTTAGAATAAAATTGGCGGTCCACATAAAAAAGAGCATTACAACAAGAGTAACTATAACGCGCCAGTCCTTCAAAACACCTGCTAACAGGGCAAAAAATTCTTTAATCTTCATAATATATTTATCGGCAGACAGTTCCCAATTCTAAGGATTTTTTCTATAATAGCGCGTATGGTAGGAATTATTGATTTTAATGCGGGAAACATTACAAGCCTTGAGCGCGCGCTGGAATATCTGGGAATTCCGTATGTTACTTCTAAGGATCCGGCTGAGCTTGCTAAAGCTAACTGTGACCGCTTTATGTTTCCAGGTGACGGCGACGATGCTTACGCTATGAGTGAGCTTAAAAAAAGCGGCTTTGATGTTTTTGTACGCGAACAGGTTCAAGCCGGTAAGCTTTTGTTTGGAATCTGTGTCGGTTCTCAAATTATCTTTGAACATTCCGAAGAAGGAGACACAGAATGTCTTGGTCTTATAAAAGGCCAGATCAGGCATTTTTATTCAATTAAACCCGAACTCAAAAATGAACATATGAAGGTTCCTCATATGGGCTGGAATAACCTCAGCTTTGAAAACGGTGACTGTCCTATTCTCAAGGGAATTAAAAATGATTTTGATGTTTATTTTGTTCACAGCTATGTAATTTGCCCGGAAGATCCTGCTGTTGTAAAGGCCAGTGCCGATTACGGAATTAAGGTTCCTTCTGTAATTCAGAGCGGAAACGTTTTTGCTACCCAGTTCCACCCGGAAAAAAGTGGCGAAATGGGAATTCAGATTTTAAAGAATTTTTGTGAGATATAACTTATGCTTAAAAAACGAATTATCATCTGTCTTGATGTAAAGGACGGACGCACCACAAAGGGTGTTAAATTTCAGAATAATATAGATATCGGCGACCCTGTAGAAATGGCAGCAGAATATTACCGCCAGGGTGTAGACGAGCTTGTTTTTTACGACATCATTGCATCTGCACGTGGCCGCGGTCCTATTCTTGATCTTATTTCCCGTGTTGCAAAGCAGGTATTCATTCCTTTTTGTGTTGGAGGAGGAATTGGTACCATAGAAGACATTCGCTCCACCATCCTTGCGGGCGCAGAAAAAGTTTCGCTCAACAGTCAGGCTGTCAAAAATCCCGGTCTCATCACAGAGGGCGCCCGCGTCTTTGGAAGCCAGAGTATTGTTCTTGGAATGGATGTACGCCGTGACCCGACTAAACCAAGCGGTTTTGGAACTACAATAAACGGTGGCCGCGTAGATACAGGACTCGACGCTCTTGAATGGGCAAAACGCGGTGTAGAGCTTGGAGCGGGAGAAATTGTCTTAAACTCCATGGATGCCGACGGTACAAAAAACGGCTACGATATTGAACTTACACGCCTTATTTCAGAAAATGTTCCTGTTCCTGTAATTGCAAGCGGTGGTGGCGGAACCCCTGCCCACTTAGCAGACGCACTTACCGAAGGAAAAGCAGACGCAGCACTCATAGCAAGCATGGTTCACAACGGCACCTATACTGTAAGTCAGATTAAGAATGAGCTTGATAAGATGGGTGTTCCTATGAGGATGTAACGCAATACCTTGCTCTGCTGGTTTCCGTCTCAAAAACATCTACAGCAAAAAGTACAGCTTCCTGCTTGCCCGGTGTATATGACAAATCAATTCCCTCGTTTTTAAGCAGACTCACAATTCCATCATAAATATACATTGCAATACGTTCTGCACTCGGGTTGTTATCAAAAACAGCGAGATCATTTAAGTTAGTGTGGTCTAACTGTTTGCAGACCTGGCGGAGTGCCCCCTTGAGCTTTGAAAAATCCATGAGCATGCCACCCTCGTTTAAAACAGAACCCCGCACGTGTGCATAAACCTTATAATTGTGGCCGTGCAGATTTTCGCACTTGCCGTTGTAATCTTTTAAAAAATGTGCCGCAGCAAAATCGGCAGTAACTCGTACTTCAAACATAGCATGATTATATCATATTTACAGAACAATGACAAAAAAAATACAATTCGCTATAATAAGAATATGACAAAACTTCTTTCGCAGATTCTGCCGGCGTTCGAAAACGCAGTGGTGGCGGCAGATGGAAACAAAATCGATGATTTATCAGAAATAAATAATATTCCTGTAACAAACCTGGTATTCGACTCACGCCAGGCCGGAGAGGATTCGCTTTATTTTGCACTGCCTGGAACTCATACCGACGGAAACAACTATATTGCACAGGCAATTTTAGCAGGTGCAAATGCGGTAGTTTTTCAGGGAACGCTTTCTCCTTCCCAGCAGTCAGATATTGCAGAAGCAATTCTCAAACGTACAATGAACAATGCACTTAGCGATGAAACTCCAAAGTTTGCACCAGCCCTTATTAAGGTTCCGGATGCACGCTTTGCAATGGCACCGCTTTCTGCACGCTTTTATGATAATCCAAGTGAACGCCTTATTGTAATTGGTGTTACCGGTACCGAAGGAAAATCAAGTACCGTAAGCTTTATCTGGCAGCTGCTCAAGGCCGCCGGTGAAAAAGCTGGTTTTATTTCTACAGTTGAATACTCCTTTGGAGACGACGCGCTTCCTAATCCACAGCATCAGACAACACCGGAAGCACCGATTATCCAGCATCACCTTAACAAAATGCTTCAGAACGGCTGCAAATATGCAGTTATAGAAGCTTCTTCCCACGGACTTTCGACAAAGCTCAACCGCTGCGGAAACATTCTTTTTGACTGCGGTGTTTTTATGAACGTAACGCTCGAGCATCTTGAATTCCATAAAAACTTTGAAACCTACAGGCACGACAAAGCAAATCTGTTCCGTGCGCTGGACAAACACAATCACATAAAAACTATTGCGGGTGTAAAGCAGGCAATCAATTCAATTGGAATTGTAAACCTGGAAGATCCGTCGGCAACATATTTTATTGAAGCAACAAAGCACAATGTTTATGGCTTTACAACCGAAGGCAAGGCCGGAAAAGCAGCGGCAGAAAATGGCAGCAATGCTACACCACTCCCGTCAATTCCGGAAAACCTGCGCTACATGACCGCAAGAAACATTGCAAGCGCAACCTACGGACTTACCTTTGATGTTGATGCAGACGGAATAGACTCACTTTATCCGGAGCATTATGATCCGGTACAGCCGCGTCCTCGTACACACTTTAGTGTAAAAGCAGGCCTTCCGGGAGCCTTTAATGCCTATAACCTTATGGCAAGCATAACAGCAGTAAGCAGTGTTACAGGCAAAAGCTTTGAAGAACTTGCCGAACTTGTTCCTGAACTTACACCTATAAAAGGCCGCATGACTGTAATTAACCAGGGGCAGCCTTTTGAACTTATAGTAGATTACGCACACACACCTTCCAGCTTTGAAACAATATTTCCGCCAATACGCAAACGCTGTACAGGCAGAATGTTTGCACTCTTTGGAAGCGGTGGAGAACGTGATCTTACCAAGCGTCCGCTCCAGGGACAGATTGCTGCAAAGTTCTGCGATGTAATTGTTCTTGCCGATGAAGACCCTCGTGGTGAAGATCCGGTAGAGCTTTTAAAAATGATAGCTGACGGATCAATCAAAGAAGGAAAGGTTATGGGTGAAAATCTTTTTATCATTCATGACAGACCACAGGCTATTCGCGAAACCTTTAAGATGGCAGCCAAGGGAGACATTGTTCTTCTGCTTGGAAAATCACACGAAAACAGCATAATTTATAAAGATTACACAATGCCTTATGACGAAATAAGTGAAGCAAAAAAGGCATTACAAGAGATGGGATATACACAGGGGGAATAAAATGAATATTGCAGTGATATACGGAGGCCGTTCAGGCGAACATGAAGTAAGCCTTATTAGTGCCGCAGCAATTGCAAGTGGAATTAAAAAAGATAACAAGGTGATTCTGATTGGAATTACAAAAGATGGCCGCTGGTTCCTTCAGCCGGATAGCGAATACGAGAGAATCTGCAAAGACACAAAGGCAGTTCTTACAATTAAAGAAGACCCGACCATGGCAGTTACAATTGTACCAGCCGGAAAAAAACAGGCCTTCTTAGCTGGCGGCAAACCACTTGATATAGATGTAGTTTTCCCTGCCCTTCACGGAACCTATGGCGAAGACGGAACAATCCAGGGGCTTTTTGAAATGGCAGATATTCCATACGTCGGCTGTACTCCGCTTGCTTCTGCCGTTACCATGGATAAAGAAAAAACAAAAATGATCTGGGAAAGCGCAGGCCTTCCTGTAGTTCCTTATGTTTGTATAAAGCGTTTTGTGGTTTTAGACAGTGTAGTTTATGATGCTGTAATTGAAGATGTTGAAAAAGAAATTGGATATCCGATGTTTGTAAAACCATGCTGTGCGGGCAGTTCAAATGGTGCTTCAAAAGCAAATAACCGAAAAGAGCTTAGCTTTGCAGTTATGGAAGCCTTTAATTGGGACGACAAGATTTTGATAGAAAAATCCCTGAACAACGCCCGTGAAATTGAATGCAGCGTTACAGGAAACTCTGTTACCTTTCCTGCTGACAGTGATGTAGAAGGTGTAACAGCTTATATTCCAGGCGAGATTGTACCTAATCATGATTTTTATGATTTTGATGCAAAATATAATGATCCTGATGGCGCAAATCTTTTAATTCCTGCAGAGCTTAGCGAAGGTGATCTTGAAAAAATCCGCAAGACTGCCTGTGCCGCTTACAAGGTTTTAGACGCAACAGGCCTTTCACGCGTAGATTTCTTTATAGACCGCGATACAAAACAGGTTTACTTAAACGAAATTAATACATTGCCGGGCTTTACACCAATAAGCATGTTCCCAAAGATGTGTGATGCAGCGGGACTTAAATTTGAAGCACTTGTAGATTTGTTGATAGAAGAAGCTGTGGCGAGATACGAAGCAAAGAGTAAGCTGAGTACCAGCAGATAAAAAAAAGCCCCTCGCGGGGCTTTTTTTCTAGCAATTAAGTATGCGGAGGATCTTTCCCTGGAGAATCATAAGAATCAGGTCAAGAATCCAGATAATGTTCCATCCGAGGAACAGGCGAAGAATACCGGCAATGATTTTTCCTTCTTTAAATCTTGTGAGGAAACCACAAAGCCATGAAGTAACAGGAATGATTGCAAGAATAATGCTTACAAGTCTTCCTAATCCAAAATAATCTTTTCCTTTTGCCATAAAAGCACTCCTTTATAAAGTAGATAATATTATTATAAATCATTTTTGCAGAAAATAAAGGATTTTTTTTAAAATATCTTTCAAATGTCCAAATTGACTACAACGCAATTCTGTGTTAATATTATCTAATTATACTAAATAAAAATATAAAAGGGTTAATAATATGAAAAAAGGTGTTCTTTACACATTTGGTGCATCAATCATTCTTATCATTTGTTTTATCGCATTTGTACTTCCATCATCATTATCAAGAGCCTCAGAACAGCAGGAAGGTTTGGTATTCGGTAAATATAATGGTAAAAAAATCAGCTATGAATATGGTTCTGATTTTACAAATTTCCTTTCACAGTATGCAGATATGTTCCGCAGCAATGGTCAGGAAATTACACAGTCTAATCAGTTCACACTTTACAGCTACGCATTTAATTCAACAGTAATTAAATATGCACAGGAAGATGCTCTTAAAGCAGCTAAATACGAAGTTCCACAGGAATCTATCAACCGTAAAATCAAGAATTACTTTACAGACAGCGATGGAAAGTTCTCTAAAAAGGCTTACCTCCAGGCAGATGATTCTTACATTCAGCAGATTACAGAAAGCATAACAGAGTCTTTGTACACTGGACGTTACTACGACGATAACTATGGTACTTCTGCTACTTTTGGCGGCTACAATCTTTTTGGTCTTAAATCTTCACAGGCAGAAGAAGAATTCCTTGACAATTTTGGTCAGGAGCTTCGCGGCTTTAAGATGGCCCTCTTCTCTACAAAGGAATTCCCAAAAGAAGAACAGGTAAAATACGGAAAAGAAAATTCACAGAAATTTGTAAAATATGATCTGTCAATCATCACTGTAGAAACAAAAGATATTGCAGACAAGGTTGCTTCAAGAATGTCTAAGGGACAGATTACTTTTGAAGACGCAATTGCTGAATACTCAGACAAAAACTACAGCGATTCTGACGGAAAACTTTCTAACAATTCTCAGTATCAGATTGAAAACCTTATTACAGATAAAGATTCTGTTTCTAAGGTAACAGACCTTGCTGTTGATGAAATAAGCCCTGTTCTTGAAACAACAATCGGCTACTCAATCTTCAAGTGTAATGGTGCAGCTACTCAGCCAGACTTTGATACTGATGAAACACTTAGCGATGTTCTTAATTACATTTCAATTTACGAAGCAACTGTTGTAGAAGACTACTACGCTGATATTGCAAGAGCTTTTGTAAAGGAAGCAAAAAACAGCGATATGGAAACTGCCGCACAGAACTACGAAAATGTAACAATAACAGACATTGCTCCTTTTGGATTAAACTACGGTTCTGTAAGTCTGTTTGATGCAATGGATACTTCTGTTACAGGACTTACTTCTGCAGATAAAAACGAAGACTTCCTTAAAAAGGCATTCTCATTAAAACTCAATGATTATTCTGAACCAATCGTACTCAATGGAGACGTTGCCGTTCTCCAGTACACAGAGGCTGCAGAAAAGCAAGCTTCTGAAGAAGAAAAAGAGTCTGGTTACGAATCATTAATCGCCGACATTGATGAGAATTCTTCTCAGTCAGTTGTTTTCAGAGATCCAAAGCTTGAAAATGACTTTATTGCAGTTTACTTTGATAACTTCTTAAATTCTGCATATTAATCTTGGATAATATAAATAATAATTCAAAAAAGCCCTGTCTCGTTCAAACGGCACAGGGCTTTACTGTTTCTTACGCAGATAAATTTCTTTACTCAAAATACGACCCAAAAAAATCAATAAATCAAATAATCCAGAACCTAAATATCTTACCGCAGACGCTTGTTTTATGTGTCTCGCCAGTTCTGAACTACGGGCTTGCTGAACTTTCGCAAAAGCTGCCCGAAGACTGTCTTATGATAGGCTGCGAACTTGATGACAACTTATTTGATTTTATACAGCAGAATAAAGACACACCTGAATGCGATTTTTCTAATATAAAAAACTTTTCTTTTGTTACAAAGGAAGAACTTTTTAATCTTGGTCCACAGATTATAAAACAAAAACCAGGAACCTTTAGACGAATCATAAGAGTTGATTTTTCTGCAGCAGCGCAGTTTAATTCAGATATTTATAACCAGGTTGTACAGAACGTTACAAACGCATTCATGACCTATTGGGCCAACAGAGTAACACTGGTAAAGTTTGGAAGAAAGTACTGCACTAACTTTTTTAAAAATCTTTCTATTCTTGATAAAACAACTCCAATTCAAAAATATTTTGGTGCTTTTGAAAAACCAATCCTTGTTTTTGGGGCCGGAGAATCTGCACAGGATGGAATTAAACACATAAAAGAAACTTCCCAAGATGATTACTATATTCTTTGTGCCGACACTGCCCTTAAGCCTCTTGTTGCAAACAACATAACGCCAGACGGAGTTTTTATAGAAGAAGCTCAGAATGTTATCTGTAAATGTTTTATTGGAACACAAAATCCAGGCCTTCACATATTTGCAGGACTTTCTTCGGTACACTCAATCACTAGATATTTTAAACCGGAACAGATAAGCTTTTTTACAACAGAATTTACACAGGCTAATTTTATTGACCGTTTTGAAAAGGATGGTATTCTTCCTCCAAAGAACGAACCTTTTGGCTCTGTAGGAATTACTGCCTTTTATTACGCCAACCTCTTCCGCAAGGATGATTCTATTCCAATTTATACCTACGGTCTTGATTTTGCATACTCTGCAGGACGCACACATACAAAGGGCGCCATGGCCGATAATGCCCGCTTCCAAAACTCAAACAGAATAAAGCCAGACACAAATTATGCAGCAGCGTTTTGTGAACCGGCATTTAAATGTGGAGCCATGTACACAACGCCTATAATGCAAAGGTATAAGCAGTTGTTTGATGAAATGGCCATTCGACAAGCTCAGAGATCCCATGAGAACAGTGTGGTTCCTGAGCCTGTCGAAGGACCACAAGAAACACTAATCAAAGAACGCGACTCATTACAGGAATTAAAGGACCTTTTAACCGGAGAAAAACAACTTCCAGCAGACCAGCTGGAAAAAGAAATTACACACCTCATAACCGAGCGAGAATACTTGTACCTGCACTTCCCGGACGGGCATAAGTTTGCATATACGCAGTCATTTTTGAATCGTGTTAGAATTGAAGTGGAGTATTATCTAAAGATATTGTCTTAACTTGTACGTGGATTGCCACGTCGCCTTCGGCTCCTCGCAATGACGACAGCGTTTAATTATCCTCTTTCTCTTTCAAAACAGCGAGGAACGCACTCTGCGGCAATTCTACGTCCCCTATCATCTTCATGCGCTTTTTACCTTCCTTCTGCTTTTCGAGGAGCTTTCGTTTACGGGTAATATCGCCACCATAACACTTGGCAAGAACGTCCTTACGCACAGGGTTTACAGTTTCGCGGGCAATAATCTGGCTTCCAATTGCACCCTGAATTGCAACCTTAAACTGCTGGCGGGCAATTTCCCCCTTAAGGCGTTCACAAACTTTGCGTGCACGGTCAACTGCATTGGCTTTAAAAGTCAATAAAGACAAAGCATCAACCATTTTTCCGTTTAAAAGAATATCAACCTTTACTAAGTCTGTCGGGCGATAACCAATAACCTCGTAATCAAACGAAGCGTAACCACGGCTATAACTTTTAAGGCGGTCATAAAAATCAAACAGAACTTCGCTCAAAGGCATTTCATAGCTAAGCTCAACACGTTTTGTATCAAGGTACTGCATGTTTGTCTGAACACCGCGCTTTTCTGTACAAAGTGCCATAATTGAACCAAGATATTCAGCCGGTGTAATAATCGAAGCTTTAATATATGGTTCTTCTGCGTCTGCAATGCGTCCCTGAGGATATTCAGAAGGATTATCAATATACATATCTTCTCCATTCTGAAGATGAAGCAGATAGCGTACCGATGGAGCCGTAAAGATAACAGCCTGGTCAAAGTCACGCTCAAGACGTTCCTGAACAATTTCAAGATGAAGAAGACCTAAGAAGCCGCAGCGGAAACCGTTACCAAGCGCAAGCGAATTATCTTTTTCGTAAACAAGACTTGCATCATTGAGTTTAAGCTTTTCCATACTGTCTTTAAGCTCTTCGTAATCGTTAGAATCCATAGGATAAATTGAAGAATAAACAACAGGCTTAACTTCCTTAAAACCAGGGAGCGGCTCATCTACACCGTTTGCAACAGAAGTAATTGTATCACCAACCTTTACATCGCTTACAGTTTTGAGCCCGGAAATAATGTATCCTACGTCTCCTGCTTCGAGCACACCTGTTTCTTCGTAATTAATCTTAAAAATACCGCACTGCTCTACTTTGTATTCACGGCCGCTGCTCATCATCTTTATAAGGTCGCCTGTCTTAAGACTTCCTTCCATAACGCGGACGTGAACAACTACACCGCGGTAAATATCATAATGACAGTCAAAAATAAGAGCCGCAAGCTTACCGTTTGGGTCGCCGGTAGGAGCCGGAAACTTTGTTACAATTGCTTCCATAAGCTCGTCAATACCTTCGCCGGTTTTTGCAGAAACACACAAAGCCTCAGAAGAATCAAGTCCAAGTTCGTTATCAATCTGAGTTTTGCACGAAGGAATATCTGCAGAAGCAAGGTCAATCTTATTAATTACAGGCACCATGGTAAGATCATGCTCAAGCGCCATGTACATATTACTTACAGTCTGACTTTCAACACCCTGGGTTGCA
>JAFYDO010000136.1 GCA_017544745.1 Treponema sp.
CCGGCCGAGTAATGTATGCAGAGAGTCCTTTTAGGTCTAGGTTCAAACAAAGCGTTTCATGGCATGAGCCCGTTGCAGCTTTTGCAGAATGCCTGCCATGCCCTTGCTGGTCTTCTGGGCTCTCCGCGCTTTTCGTCGGTGTATAAAACCCGCGCCATGTATGTAGAAGATCAGGATGATTTTTACAACATGGCAGCTGTTGGTTTTGTACCCGACACAATGACTGCCTTTGATTTATTAAAAAAAGTAAACGAAATAGAAGCAAAGTGGGGACGAGACCGTTCACAGGAAATCCGTTTTGGTCCGCGCCCGCTTGATATTGATATAGAACTTTTTGGCGACATCACGCTAGATACCCCGGAGCTTACAATTCCTCATCCGCGCATGCACGAAAGAGCCTTTGTTCTTGTTCCAAGCCTTGAGATTTTAACCGATTCTGCCGATATTCAAATAAGAGAAAAATACACTGCGTATTTGAATTCCCTGGATTTAAGGGATGGCAGTGGTCAAATTGAACAGGTGGCGGTTATGAGCGACAATTTTGAAATTAAAGAAAAAGAAAATACAGGAGCTGCAGTTACTGCAACAGCCGAAGCAGACAAAAAAGGTCATGCATACAGAGCAGGGCAGTTTGAAGGTCCTCTTGATTTGCTCTGGTCTTTAATTCGCGAAAGTAAGGTAAATATTTACGATATCCCAATCGCTCAGATTACCGAGCAGTATCTTGAATATCTGGATTACGCTGTTCAGACAGATCTTGGCGACCTTTCAGAATTTTACAGCTGGGCCGCAAAGCTCATTTATATTAAGAGCCGTATGCTGCTTCCTGTTGAATTTAACTATGATGATGACGAAGACGAAGATCCACGCCAGGAGCTTGTAGATAAGCTCATCGAATATCAGAAGTTTAAGAAGCTTTCATCTTTGCTCGAAGACCAGGAAGACCAGTCTGAATGGAATTTTGAACGCAAAAAGATTGAACGCGTACTGCCTTTTGAAGAAAGCGACGACATGTGGGAAGAAATAGACACCTGGGAGCTTTTGCAGCAGATGCAGAGTCTCTTTAAGTCTATGATGGGCCAGTACTCCAACGAAAAAATCCTTAACATGTACGAGGAAATCTCGGTAAACGAAAAAATTACTTTGATGAACGAGCTCCTCGAAGATAAAAAGGAATGTATGTTTACCGACCTCCTCACCCGCAAAGGCAACGAAATGGACGTCATCTGCGCCTTCATGGCCATCCTCGAAGCAGTAAAATTTAAAATGATTACCATCTTCCAAAATAAGCTGTTTGGTGATATAAAGATATGTGCCAGAGAAGATAACGCTGGTTATATCCCTGACGAAGAAGAACTCACCAGTAACTAAAGGAAGATATGGAATTCAATAAAGAAACCGCATTATGTGAGACAGTTTTGTTTTTGGAAAGCGAACCTGTTACATTAAAAGGGCTTGCCAGTAAGGCGCAGCTTTCGGAAGAAGTAACGGAAAAATGTCTCGAAAATCTTAAAGAAAAATATACCGCAGAAAATTCAGGCATTGAACTGGTAATGATTACCGGTGGCTGGTGCCTTGTGCCTAAAAAGGAATATTGGGCTGTGCTCAAGGAACAGTATGGTTCAAAGAGAGAAGGTCGTCTTTCACGCTCTGCACTGGAAACTCTTTCTATTATTGCTTATTCACAGCCAATTACTCGTGCAGAAATTGAAGCTATCCGCGGAGTAGGTGTAGACAATATGATTCGCCTGCTGCTTGAGAGAAACTTAATCAAGGAAGTAGGAAAAAAGGAAGCACCTGGACGTCCAACACTTTTTGGAACTACAAAGGAATTCCTGCGCCTGTTCCAGCTCAATTCAATAAGCGAACTTCCAAAGCTGGACGAAGACGACCAGGAGAGGTTCGAACTTGCCCGCTAGTTCAAACAATTCAGAAGAAAAAACTCGTCTCCAGGCTTACCTTGCTCATTGTGGAGTTGCAAGCCGCCGTGCATCAGAGCAGATTATTCTTGACGGCCGCGTAACTGTAAACGGAGCAGTTGTTACAGAATTAGGTACAAAGGTTGGACCTGCCGACAAAGTTTGTGTAGACGGCAAACCCGTTCATCTGGAAGCACGCAAGTGTTATGTACTTTTAAATAAACCCGCAGGCTTTGTCTGTTCTGCAAGCGACGAAAAAGGACGTCAGGTAGCCGCAGACCTTTTGCGTGGCAGCTATAAGGAACGCCTTTACAATGTTGGCCGTCTGGATATGTATTCCAAGGGCATGATTTTGTTTACAAACGACGGCGACTTTGCCGCAAAGCTGAGTCATCCAAGCAGCCAGATAGAAAAAGAATATATTGTAGAAACAAGCCAGGATGTAAGCCAAGAAACTGCAAAGCTGCTTGAACACGGTGTTCGTGTAGACAACATTTTTTATAAATGTGTGCGCTGTCAGGTTCTTAAACCCCGCAAAATCAAAATAGTTCTTATAGAAGGCAAAAACCGCGAAATCCGCAAAATGCTCGAAAGTCAGAACATAGGAACCCGCTCTCTGGTCCGTGTACGCATAGGTAACGTAAATCTTGATGATTTGAGACCCGGGGAGTTCAGAGATTTGACGGAATCTGAAATTAAGGGACTCCTTCAATTATGCAAGTCGTAGATTTGACAAAATCAAAAATCATAATATATAATTTATCAAATGGTAAATCTCATCAAACTCTACAAAGAGCGTTATTATATTTCTCCTTTGGATCTTGCGGACGCTGCGGAAACAAACCGCCTTCATCTTTTGATTGTAAGTCCTTTATTACTTGCCTTTGGCTTGGGAGATTTAATAGTAATTTTTTCGTTTCATTTTCATGATTTAGCCAATTATATTCCGTCAATTATATACTTTGGCATTTTTACCATAGCAAGTGCCGCAATGCTCATCTATTCCAGATGGGTAAAAAAAGTAGACCGTAAAAAATCCTATATATTAAAAACAATTCCTTTTTATCTGCTTTTTTGCATGGCAGTTTCTGCGGCTGTGTATAATTTTTATATTCTAGGTCAGCCGTTTAATGGTGTTCTTACTTATTGTATTACAGGCATGGTAGCCTTAATGTCGTTTACTTTTTCACCGTTGTTCTTTTTTGGGGCCCTTGCCCTGGGACTATGTTTTTTTATCCCGGGCGTGTATAAAAACTTTGGTGTAACTGGCCTGCTTGATACAATTCTTGCCGCAATTTTGATGCACGCCTTTTCGCTATACAAACGATATACAGAAAAAAAATATATTATGATGCTCAAAAAGCAAAAGCAGAACCTTGAAGCAAAAACCTTTGGTAATTTTACACTGCTTTACGAAAACAAAGTTGTAAAATTTTCAAGGTCCAAATCTCCCGAGCTTCTTGCATATCTTATTTACAAAAAGGGTAGTTCGGTTCAGACCAAAGAACTGCTTTCTGTTTTATACGGCGACCATGCCGATTCTGCCCGTTACGGTGCAAGCCTTCGCAATCTTATTGTAGATGTAAGGCACAGCCTTGCCGAACTTGAAATTGAAAAATTCTTTATTGCCGAATACAACAACTTCCGAATCAACCCCGAAGTTATCTGCTGCGACTACTACGATTTTCTGGCAGGCGACAGTGAAGCTATAAAATCCTTTGCCGGTGAGTTCATGTCCCAATTCTCCTGGGCCGAAGAAACCACCGCCTTCCTAGAAATGAAGGTCAGCGGACGGTAGGGGTTAATGCTTTTGCTTGATGTCGGACATTATTACAGTGCCATCGGCAAAGTGGAAGATGGTGGTGTAATAATAACCTTTAGGAATAACCTTTAAATTGTCATTGGTATAATAACCCATCATAATAACTGTTGGAGAATTTATATCGTATGCATCGTTATTTACAAGTTGTATTCCTGTATCGGCTCCTTCGTTTTCCCAAATAAGGCGGGCATCTTCGTCGTAAATTGAGCTGGTAAGCTTTTCTTTACTGAACATTGTATGAGCAAGAACAGGCTTGTCACTGTATACCAGATATCCATTCAATCCTTCTATACAATTCTTTGTGCTGCAATTAGCAGAATACTCGCCAGTATAAATATATTCATAATATAAATGGCCTTTTTCTTTTACTGCAACATTTTGTCCTTCGTTTTTAATATAAGCCCTTATTCTGCCCCACCTGCTGATGTCTCCACCCATGCCTTGAGGTAATTTGTAAACTGTCTTGAAAACAAGAGGATTATCGGTTGTTAATACTTTATAAGGACGAGGTTCACCAGGTTGGGTAGATTCACTGTCTATAAAGTTTACAGCATTGAATATTTCATTTGGATCCGGAGAGCGCCAGAAATATATACGATTGTCATTAAAATATTCCGAATTTAAATATTGTAACTCTACACACAAATCTTCTGGTAATTGTCCGGCTGCAAGTAAATCGTTTCTTTTTCTAAAGTCGAGAGTTACTTCCCAAGCTGAATAATTATATGTATCAGTTTGTGGAGTTTGCGTCTCTTCTCCTGTTTCTGGGTTTAATGTAGTTACAGTATAGCTCACAGTTTCCTCAAATTGGGTTTGTTTCTTTTGAACAGGCAGTTTTCCCAAAGAAGTTGTCATAACCGGATAATATGCTAAAGCACTGTTTCCATACGCATCTTCTGCAACTATATAAACAACATTCATGCCTGGTTTTGTATTCTCGAATGGTATAACTACAGTATCCCCATTTGGATAGTATGTGAGAGTGTGTTTATATTTAGCAAAACTTGTTTCGAGTTCTTCCTGAGAATAAACAGAAGTTAATTTATAATCATTTGACTGAGAAGGAATTATATAATAAGAAAGCTCAGCTTTTTCATTATTACTGTCAATGTATTTTGGATTAGCATCTGAAGGACTTGCTATAATCAGATAAGAACCTTCCAAAATAGGTAATGACATACCACTTGTTTGGCTATTAATATCTGGAGGTGTTACATCAAGATTGCAGGAATAAAGAATTACATTTCCTGATGAATCCTTAAATCCAGGGTAGCTCTGATATGCGTCTGACTCTCCTGAAACTGCTTTTGTGTTACCTTCAAACTTAAGAGTTTTATAGTCTTTCAGTTTAAAGTTATTCTCTATGTAGTTTATTAAACCATTCTGAGCTTTTAGTGTATTAAAGAAGGTATTAATTTCGTTATCAGATGCATTTTCTGCAGTTTTTTCTTCTCCTCCTTCTAATGTTATAGTCAGATTATTGTCTCTAATAATATTTCTAAAAGCATTTCTTGGGTTATCTACAGATTCCCCCTCTCCTCCAGGCATAAGACCTTCTAGAATTGGTATTTGAAGAACAGGTACATAATATTTTTGCTTAGCGTCATCATAAGCTTCTATGCGTATTGTATACTTACATTGTGCCGGGTTATCAGTAGAAAGGAAAAGAGTTGGTGATGATTCTCTTTGTGAATAACCATCTACAAATTGAATTGTTGTTGAATTACCATCGCCAAATACGTTCATAGGCTCTAAAAAGAAGTAATATGTGACTTTATCATAACCAGGATATGCTGTATTTATATAATCAGCTAAGCTGATTTTATATACCCCGACATTTTTTATTGGAGTAACTTCAATTTTGATTTGTTCTTTTATAGGAATTATTTTGTCTTCTGTAGAAAAACCTAAGACAAGGTCATATTCAGATATATCATTATTTGAATCACTTGAAGCTTCATTTGAAAGTCCCAAATCCTTACCGTACATTGCAAAAGCATATTCTCCAGCTGCATTGTAGCCGTCTGTCCAGTACGGTGGATCTGATGGTTTGGACTTTGGTCCATGTAATATTTTTCCTCCATAGCTGTCTGTGTCCGGGAAACTGCTGCGGAAAGCTTCTTGTGATTCAGGGTAATTCTGTGTGTCAAAGTATTTCCAGCTTGTTATGGATGCTTCTATCTTGTTAACACTGCGGGGACCTGGGAAATTTCCAAAGTCAGCAATTGCAAAGCCATTGAAGGTTCCTTTTGGTTGAATTACAACTAACAGGTCTTCTCCAGCTATATGGGTTGCAGTGGCATTGATATACCAGGTAGTATAATCTGAAAGTATATCATCAAAACGGGCCGATATGGTTTCTGTCATCTCTGTGATGGAATTATAATTCTGTTTTTCATAATTACTTTCGTTCAAGGTGTAAAAATCGTAATTTAGTAAAAACTTTACACCAGCGCCACCACTATTTTGCTGATTAGCCTGGTCAATACACATTGCAAGATAAGAAAGCAAATTTGCCGGCCCATAAAGGTATTGTGAGTTATCGCCGTCATAAATTAACTGAATTTCCAAAGCAGGAGGTATTATTTTAGAAACAATTCTTTCGTTTCCAACAGTATCTTTACAATTAACCTTTAAGAAAACAATTTTATTTGGGTCTCGCTTTATAGAATAAGTATTACCGTTTTTTGCAGCAGCGGTAAAACTCTTATCATCATTGCTATCATAACTCCAGAAAACAGAAAGTTCGTATGGAGAAGAACAACCTTGATAGAAGGTGTCGACTGCTGTCTCTTTAAATGAAAGTGTAATGGTTTGTGTTCCATCTGCGTTATCTGTATATAAATTATCAATCCTTTGAACCAGTTCTTCATAAGACTCAGAGATTTGTTGGTTATTAGGATTATTAGGATCTACAGGAATATTATTATTTGTTGTAGCTACAGCCTCATTTTCATATTTGAATTTAATTGTACCAGAATCAATTGAGTTATCTTTTACTATATATACACTCTTATAAGTTGAACTGTTATTTCCTGCATTGTCTTGGGCATAAACGTCTAACAGAATAATACCATCTCCAGGAGTATTCATTTCGTAATCAATATAATATTTGCCGGTGAGCTCATTTATTTTTGCAGGTACAAAGAAAGAACCTGTTACGAGGTTTGCGGCAGAACCGTCGGTGTATTTATAATGAGTTTCTTTTACATTTGCACCGCCTATTCCAGAACCCTCATCAGAACCTTCAAATTCAATATAAACAGAATTGGAAACACGGTTCTTTCCAAAATCACCAAAATTATTAGCAGCTGTTCCTGTTGCCCAGGAAGCAAAGGCTGTAGTTGTGAGTTCCTTATAATATTTATTATTTACATCAGAAGTAGAATAAACTGTAATTTCATTAATAACTGGAATAACAGTATCAAAGGTTTTTCCTACTCTATATTTATGAAGAACTGTTCCATTACCGGAATATCCTTCTTCGTCTATGATATTGGTCAAATCAATTGAAACAATAATGTCCTTGCTGGAAATATTTCCTTCCGGATCAACCAGTCTTAGATTCTTGTTTGTCGGTATAAGAAGCATTGTGGAGTCTGCAGAAAAATATGGTTCTCCAAAATAATCAGCAAGATTCTGTCCTGAAGCATCAGTTATGGCAGGAACAAAATATTGAGTTGCAGTTACCGGTTTGTTAAATACGATGCGAATTGTGCTGTCCTGGTCCCAGTCTTTTGACATATCTGGTTTACATTCTTCTGCTATGATTGCAGGCATTTCAACACAATCCGGCACAATCAAAATGTCTGTTGCTTCTTTGAGGAGCTTGATGGAAACTTTGTAGATGCCTTTCTGGTCGTCGTGGTCGGTTACCTGGAATTCGACGCAGTCATCCATGCTCAGGTCTGTATCAGATGCGTTTACGGCTTTGAGGCCTTTGAATATGTAGGCATCTTTTTTGACATTAAATTGAACTGTTATGGAATAGCCAACCTTACATTCCTTTTCGCCGCTGGAGAGGAAGGAACCCATGGTGGTGTCCTGGGATATGATAAGGATAAAACTTTTGGCATTGCTGTAGGCAATCTGTTTTTCGAGCTGGTCTTTTACGTCGCTGCCGCTCATAAAGTTTTCGCAGGAAGTAAAAAGGAATAATAAGGCTCCTGCCAGTACGAAAAGTGTTTTTTTAATCATCGTGTCCTCCGAAATAATCACGTGAAAATGATTTAACAAACTTTTTTAAATCGGGTGTCCACTTTTTTAAATAGGCATAACTTTTTTAAATTCTTTCCCCTGACTTTTTTAAATGTTCTCTCCAATCTTCTGAAAATATTTATGTTTTACTACTCATTTAAGTAGCGATATCGTCTGCAAAATCAGCACCACGAAAAGAATTAATAATATGATTATTTTCCTCAACTCCATAATATGACTAAATTATATAAAACAGAGCGCACACTGTGAGCACAAAAACACAAAAAAAGCCGCACGGAATCAGCACAAAGTTTAAAATTATGCTATAATTACCACGGAGGTTTTATGATTATTGCAATTGACGGACCGGCTGGAACGGGGAAGAGTACTATTGCCAAAATGCTGGCAGACAGACATGACATTACTTTTTTGAACAGCGGGGGCTTTTACAGAACCCTTACTCTTGCGGTACTGGATGCAGGAATTGATTACAAAGACGAGGCAGCCACACTGGAATTTTGCCGCAAACAGAAAATTGAATACACAAAAGAAGGTCATTTTATCTTAAACGGAACGGACGTTACTGCACACCTTCACGACGACCGCGTAACAAATAATGCCAGTCAGGTTAGTGCAATTGTAGAAATCCGCCACCTTGTAAACGATTTTATGAGAGAGATTACAAAGAGTCTGGACATTGTCTGCGAAGGCCGCGACATGACTACTGTGGTTTTTCCTAATGCAGAAGTTAAAGTTTATCTTGATGCAAGCTCCCAGGTGCGTGCCCAGCGCCGATTTGACCAGGGAGTAAGCAATATGACCCTTGAAGAGATCAAAGAAGCCATAGAAAAGCGCGACGAAATGGATAAAAACAAAAAAGAAGGTTCTTTGAAGATAGCTCCCGATGCGCTATATATAGATACTTCTAACTTGACGATAGAAGAAGTTTGTGCGATAATAGAAAGACAAATTTCATAAACAAAAGGTTTTAACATGGAAGAAATGGAAGTGGAAAAGGAAGAAGCTCAGAACTCCAAGGGCGACTTTCAGACACAATTAGAGGAGTCCCTCAAAGAATTCAATGCACCACAGGCTGGTCAGTTAGTAGAAGGTATTGTAGTACAGATTACTAATGACTATGTTTATGTAGACATTGGAGACAAGTCAGAGGGTTTAATCCCTGTAGAGGAGTTCGCAGACGATCTGCCGAAAGAAGGGGATAAGGTTCAGGCGTTGTTGACAGGTCACAATTCTAGTGGTCCTGTGCTTTCTAAGAAAAAGGCTGATTCAAAGCGTTATTTAAAAGAGATTCAGCAGGCTTACAAGGATAAGACTCCTGTAACAGGTACAATCGCAAAGGTTGTAAAGAGCGGTTACGAAGTTGACCTTGGTGTTGACCGTATGGCATTTTTGCCTATAAGCCAGGCTGACGCAGAAAAAGTTGAAAAGCCTGAATCATTGCTTGGTACAAAATCCAAGTTCTATATCGAAAGACTTTATTCAGATAATAAACTTAATCCTGTGGTTAACCGCCGCAAGTTCCTTGAAGAAGAAATCAACGAAAAGCGTGATGCCTTCTTTAATTCAGTTCAGATCGGCGACACCGTAAAGGGTACTGTTAAGAGCTTTACAAGCTTTGGCGCATTCATTGATTTAGGTGGCTTTGACGGCTTGCTCCATATCAATGATATGAGCTGGGGTCACGTAGCTCGTCCTAAAGACTTTGTAAAGAAGGGGCAGGAAATCGAACTTAAG
>JAFYDO010000019.1 GCA_017544745.1 Treponema sp.
CTCCACAAAGGAGATATGTTTGGCGAAATGGCTCTTCTGGAAAATAAACCTCGTTCTGCAAATGCTATTGCTCACAGTGACTGCCGCCTTATGGTTGTAAACCACGAAAACTTTAACCAGATGGTAACAACACAGCCACAGCTTATTTCGCGCCTTACAACAACACTTGCTGAACGTCTTTGGTCTATGTATCGCCAGCTTGATAATGCAAACCTGCGCGATCCATTCCACAAGATGATTGATATGCTTTCTTTGCAGCTTGAAAAGCAACGAATTAATATTGACCGCCTTACTTCCAAGGCAATGCAGACAGAATTTACACCAAAAGATATTGCAAACATGTGTGGTTTGCCACAGGAAGCACAGCATAAAGCAATTTTCGACTTCTCTTCTTCGGCACACGTAAAGATTGTAGACAACAAGATTTACATTAAGGATGTACCGGAGCTTGTAAAGCAGGCCGCCTTCTACAGAAAACAAAGTAATGAAGAGTAAAAATTAGCCGATAAACTCTATATGAGTGTAAAGAAATTTTTAATCAGTCTAACTGCCGCATTTTTATGTTTTTCTCTATATGCCCAGAGTCTTCCTAACGGCTATGGCGGCGTATATCTTGGAATGTCGCTCGACGAAGCAAAAAAACAGCTCCTTAAAAACCCTGATTTTGGCTACAGCGGAGACAGAGATGTTTCTCTCCTTCCGGGTGCAGGCCGTACACTCATAGAAACAAATGCAACAGGTGGCAGAGGTTCAGAATATCTTACACAGTGTTATTTTCAGTTTTATAACGAACAGCTTTATATCATTACAATAAACATAAATACAAAGAAAACTGACTACTACACAATGTTTACAACACTAAGCAATAAATACGGTAAGCCGGTTACTCTTACTCCCGAAATGGCAGTATGGGACAGCGATTCAATTACAGTGCAGCTGGAACGTCCTTTAAGCGTAAAATACATAGACAAAGAAACCTTTGATATGCTCAAGACAGCTTCTACCGTTCAAAAATCCTACGAAGAACAGAACCTGCAGAGCTTCCTTGACGAGTTTTAATATGAAAAAAAGCCTTATTATTCTTGCAGCCTTTATTCTAGTCCTTCCCTTTGCAAGCTGTAAAACAAAAAAGCTTGAAGTAAAGGAGCTTACAATAACAAGGGCAGACGGAACCACCATACCTGTAAAAGCAGAAATTGCAAAAACAGAAGAAGAACGCAGCCACGGCTTTATGGAGCGCAAAAATATTCCAGACGGAACAGGCATGCTCTTTATTTTTGACCGTGACCAGATTCTCTCCTTCTGGATGAAAAACACCCCCCACCCTCTTTCAATAGCCTATTTAGATTCAAAAGGAAAAATCCGTAATATATACGACATGACTCCCTTTAGCCTTACCCCAATAGTAAGCACAGTTTCTGTGCGCTATGCTCTTGAAGTACCGCAGGGCTGGTTCAAAGAGAATAATATAAATGTCGGTGATGTAGTTAGTTGGTAGCTTCCAGCTTTAACAATTCTGCAGCGGCAATTGCGTCTTTAGGATCCAGCTCAAGCACAATCGAAAAATACTTTCTTGCCTCTTCCTTATTATCCTGTGCAAGTGCAATATAGCCAAGGTTCGAAAGAATCTTTGTACTGTCGGAATCTATAGCAAGAGCCTTTTGCAGGGCCTGCTTTGCTTCGTCAAATTTATGTTCTGCTACAAGACAGAGCGAAAGCTCATTGTAGGTATCGGCATTTGTGTCTCCGCCATATTTAAGAGCTTCTAAGAAGGCCTGCTTAGCATCTTCAAAACGTTCGAGCTTGCGTAAGCCCCAGCCAAGAAGGAACCAGGCATTCCATACCTTTGGATTGTTCTGAAGGAACACACGAATTTCTTCCAGCCCCTTTTCTTCCTGACCGCTTGAAATAAGGTCGTAGGCGTTCTTAAAGCGCTCGTCATCCATATTCTGGTTGTTTATGTTTTCTATTATTTCCTGGGCACGTCCAAGCTTATACTGGCCGTTTTCGCCAAGCTCTTCGTCTGTAGCACCTGCATTGAGTGCAACAAAGGTTTCAAAGCTGTCTTTGGCCTCGCGGTATTTGTGCTGCTTAAGGTAGAAAAAGCCTGCATTAAAAAAAGCATCTGGCAGCGGAGGTTCTGCTTCCATTGCCTGGATGTAGTAGGATTCTGCGTCGGCATCGTAAGCGTCTGCATCTTCAAAAAGTCCTGCACGTCTGTAGCTGTCTCCACGCTGGTCCAAGAATAAAGCCATATTAAGAACAATAGCAACATCCTCTGGATCAAAGCCATGAAGAGCCATAAAGATTTCTTCTGCAAGATCAAAGTCTTCGTTCTTGGTCTTTAAGATAGCTGCCTCGCATAGCTCCTGTTTGATGTTTGGCTTGGCCTTTTTAAGAATTGAACGGTAATAATCCAGATTTGGATTTTTCTTGTCATAAGCAAGCACGGTAAGAATACCAGCCAGAATCTGCTCCATTGTAATTTCAGAAGGATTAAAAATGCCTGGAGCGTCGCTGTCCTTTTGCTGGACCGGAAGCTGAATTGTCTTATCAATTGGGAAGGCTGCATCGGACAAAGAGAAATTTTCCGGCAGGTCAATAAAATAAATTGAATCAAGAGGATTTTTTGGATTCATAATAATTCCTATGCTTGTGTATTAGCGTTATCTGCAGCAGTAGTTATTGTAGGCATATTGATTTCGGAACCGGTATTTGCTGCCTGATTATTCAAAATAGTCTTCTGGTATGTTGTAATAAAGCTGTTGATGTGAATCTTATATACCATAGGAACTGTATCTGTATTGAAGGCAATATGAGCAGAAGTAATATCCTTGCGTCCTTCAAGGAATTCTGCGCGTGGAATAATACCAGGAACAAGTACAGATTCGTTTGTATCAATAAAATCTATCTTGAGCTGAATGTTTTTTCCTACGAGGAACTTTGGAACTCCTACGAGCATTACCTTGGCACCACTGAATGAAAGGTCCTTTAAGATACAGCGACGTGGAACGTTTTCTACAAAGATAATTGATTCTTCTTTTTCGAGTCCGAGCTTGCGGATAGAGTTTTTGTTTATATCAATACGCTCTTCCTTGCGGTGGTAGAAGTTTTCGTTAGCTTCAAGGAACTCACCAATTTTGAAAATCAAATCATCAGGCGGACGCTGTGTAAAGTTGAGCGTGATGATTGCAAGCTCTTCTGTATTCTGATATTTGTTTATTTCGCCGACAGTACAGTTTACAAAAAAATGAATTGGCGCACCGTTAGCATCGATAAAACAATATCTAAGCTGAATTGCTATATTTTTATCTTTTTGGATTGCAAGAAAGGCACCGCTGTTAGTTCCAAGAATAATCTTAGCAGACTGTAAAGATGAAGAGTTAATAAGACAAGGCCACTGACCGCCGGCACATTTTACATATACCTGGCGAGGGTCCATCTTAAGAATCTGCAAATTGGATTTAGTAAAAACAATTTCCTTATCTCTGAAAAAATCATAGTATCTGGAAATCTGATGA
>JAFYDO010000020.1 GCA_017544745.1 Treponema sp.
CCGATTTTTGTAAAGATATATGTCTGGCCGCCCGCCCCTGCATCACTCTTAATTTCTGTTTCTTTTGTTTTTGTACGCCCTGCAGAATACGCTTTATTTATCAAAAGAATATATTCGTTATAAAGTTCCTTATCCTTTTCTGCAGCGTGGTCCGGATGATATGTCATAAGGATTTTGCGATAAGACTTTTTCATTTCGTCCGGGTCATCTGTTGTTTTGAGGAAATCTACAAACTCCTGGAAATCTTCTTTGAAAGCCATCGAATAAAACATCCTCGCTACGAATGTGGATGCGCTTTGTTGTAAGTCTCAATCAGTTTTTCTGTGGTGATGTGGGTGTAGCGCTGGGTTGTAGAAATTGAACTGTGACCAAGCATTTCCTGAACCATGCGGACATCGGCGCCGTTACCTATCATTGTGGTGGCAAAGGTGTGGCGGAAGGCATGCGGGTTCATATGATGATTTGTTCCCTCCGGTCCTGAGTAGCGGTTTATGATATAACGGATGCCGCCGGTTGTAAGCGGTTCGCCTTTTTGATTTATAAAAAGCCTGTCGGTAGGTTCTTTAATTCCATTCTGTGCAATGAGCTTAGTGCGGTCGGCAAGATAAAGTCGCAGTGCCGCCACCGACGAGTCGTCAAAATATACAATACGCTGCTTATTGCCCTTACCTGTAACAACAGCCGAAGAGTAATTGCCTCGAAAATCCCCAAGAGCCAGATTTGTAATTTCGCTCACACGGCAGCCCGAAGAATAAAGCATCTTAAAAAGAGCCAGGTCGCGGTTGCCCCATAAAAGCTCTTTTGTAACAGGCTCGCTGCAAAGTTCGTTTACTTCGCCCTGGGTCATAAAGCGCGGCATTTTTTTAGGAAGCTTTACGGTCTTGAGCTCAAGCGCAGGATTTTTTTGAATATAATTAAACTTTGTTGCGTAGGCAAACATTGTACGTACCGCCGCAATAAAGCGGTTTACAGTTGCAGATGCCATTTTCTGTTTGGAAAGCTGGCCTATACACAATAAGAGGTTTTCTTTGGTAATGTCACACACATCCATCTGTGGTGTCAAAAATTCCATGAGCTTGGCAAGATCGTTTTTGTAGCTGGCACAAGTATTGTCTGAAAGACCGCGTACGGCGCTCAGGTAGAGGATGAATTCGTCTGTGAGTTCCTGCAAAATCATATATAGATTATCGGCAAAAATTGTGATATTTGGGAGATGTATAGAGTTTTTATAAATATAATTCTAGCTATTTGACAATCGAACGATTTATGTTATACTACATTTAGACCACCCAATAAAAGTTCGTTACTCTGTTTCAGGGTTGCGAGGTATACTTGAGGGTGGCTCTTTTTTTATATACAAATTATCTAAATAATGATGATAGTAAATATATCTGTCATCACTTCCCTCTTTTATTATTCTTACAGTTATAACAGCATCATATTTTTTATTGTTGATTTCAATCTGATAATTATAATATTCATATGATGGAGCGTTTATTTCATTATTTTTAATATTTTCAGACGAATGTGAATAAACGGCATTAACAAGAATAATATCCAAAGATTTTATCGAAATGATTTGTTCAACAGATTTAGATTTTGAAAACCATTCATTTAAGCCTTTTTTTGAAACACAAATCTCATGTCCCGAGGAAATATTTTTATAAACATTTCCTCGGAATTTTTTTTCTGCATACTCAAGGCATTCCATTTTGAGCTGTTTTAGTTTTTGATATTCTTCTTCAGGTATTTTCAAAAACTCTTACTCTTCCGTCTCAGCTGCCTGCTCAACAAGATTGGTGTTTTCTTCCCCATCGCTCGTATGCAAATAGTTACAATCCGGATTAATACATGACTTGTAGCTGCCGTTCTTTTTGTCGAACTTTTCTACGAGGAACCAGCCGCACTGAGGACAGTACTGGTCGATTGGCTTAAAGTGGCTGATGAAATTACACTTTGGATAGTTGGTACAGCCGTAGAAGGATTTGCCGCGGCCCTTTGTTTTGCGTTCTACGATGTCGCCGCCACAGCCCTTGCAAGGACACTTAGCCAGAGGAATAGACTTTGTGTTGTGACACTCAGGGAAGCCCGAACATGCAAGGAAGTAACCAAAGCGTCCGAGCTTCTTTACCATTGGCTTACCGCAAAGATCGCACTTAAGGTCGGTCTGTTCGTCCAAAAATCCCTTTATGCTTTCCTGGGTTTCCATAACTTCGTCTACGCGCTTTTTGAAAGGTGCGTAAAAGTCACCCATCATGGTGTTCCATACCAGAGTATCGTTTTCTACTTCATCAAGCTTGTTTTCTACTTCTGCAGTAAAGGATTCGTTTATAACATCCGGGAACGACTCAACTAAAATCTTAGAAATAATTTTTCCAAGCTGTGTCGGAACCAGCTGTTTGTTTGAACGTGTTACATAATAACGGTCGAGCAAAACAGAAATAATTGGTGCGTATGTAGAAGGACGTCCAATTCCCTTTTCTTCGAGCATGCGTACGATAGAAGCGTCTGTATAACGTGCAGGTCCCTGAGTAAAGTGCTGCTCCGGATGGAATTTTTCTACCTTGATTTCTTCGCCTTCTTTCATTGACGGAAGTGATGATGATTTTTCTTCTTTTGAAGCAAGGAGCTTAATTACATGATAAAAGCCCTTCTCTGCAATCTTCGAAGCAGCAACACGGAATACAGCTTCCCCACTTGTAATTTCTACACTTGTAGTTACCATCTTTGCGTTGTTCATCTGTGAAGAAACAAAGCGCTCCCAGATGATTGAGTACAGACGGAACTGGTCGTGGTTCAAATATTCCTTAACACTTTCCGGTGTATAAGTTGTGTATGTAGGACGGATACCTTCGTGGGCATCCTGTGCAGCCTTACCAACTGAATAATGAATTGGCTCCGGTGGAAGATCATCAGGATAATTCTTACCAAGCCAGCCGCGAACATCTTCCAAGGCTGTATCACTAATACGTACAGAGTCGGTACGCATATAAGTAATAAGACCAACGCGGTTCTGACCAATCTGAATACCTTCGTAAAGCTGCTGTGCAATCTGCATAGTCTTGCGCGATGTATAACCAAGACGGTTTGCTGCAGCCTGCTGAAGCTTTGAGGTAGTAAACGGTGGCTTAGGGCGCACTGTCTTATCTGTCTTTTTGATTGAAGAAACAACGCACGGAGTATTTTTGATTGTCTCCATAATTGCGTTTACTTCTGCTTCTGATTTGAGTTCAGGATTTTCGTTTTTATATTTTACAAGCTGAGCTGTAAAGTTTGATTTGCCCTTTGAAAAATCTGCGTCCAAGGTCCAGTATTCTTCCGGCAAAAAGTCTTCTACTTCTTTTTCACGTTCGCAGATAAGGCGAAGGGCTACAGACTGAACACGCCCTGCAGAAAGTCCGTTCTTTACCTTTGTCCACAAAAGCGGGCTCAGGTTATAGCCAACAAGACGGTCAAGAACACGGCGTGCCTTCTGAGCATTTACCTTTGCTTCTACAATTTCGCCCGGATGCTTTACTGCTTCTGTAATTGCAGTTGGTGTAATTTCGTTAAAAACAATTCGGCTGATTTTTGCATTTGTCTTGTCCTTGAGTGCATTGTTCAAATGCCAGGCAATTGCTTCTCCTTCGCGGTCATTATCCGATGCGAGCAGAACATAGTCAGACTTTTTTGCATCCTTCTGAAGTTCCTTTAAGAGCTTTGCTCGTCCACGAACAGTTATATATTCAGGCTGAAAATCATGTTCAATATCAATTGCCATGCGGGACTTAGGAAGGTCAATCAAATGTCCCATAGAAGCTTTTACCGTATAACCTGCACCAAGATATTTTTCGATTGTGTGTGCCTTAGCAGGAGACTCTACAATTACAAGAGTCTGCGGTGTTTTTTCTTTCTTAGTTGCCATAATTAATCCTCGAACAGCTTTTGCTGCACTATCTTTGCACTGCGTGTACCCGGCATTTCGGCCAGAGCCCTACAGTAATCTTTATAATCTTTTATAACCGGAGCTCCGTCCTTAATGAACTTTTCCGGTCGGTTTTCCATTTTATATTTACTCACTCCACCTGTTGCAAAACGCGCTTCAAGATCCCGCGAAACTATATCCGAAACCTTTTCTGCCATACCGCCAAAGGTTGCCTCGTGAAAAAATACATCACGATTGTAGTCGGTTGCAAAGTCTGCGGTAATAAGTGCGCCGCTTCCGGCAGGAGCTTCTATTACAACTGTTGCAGGAGACAAGCCTGCAATAATCCTGTTGCGCCCTACAAAATGCCAGTTTGCAATATTCATGCCCGGCTCGTATTCGCTTATAAGACAGCCGCCGCTCTGCAAAATCTGTGCTGCCATTTTTTTATGCCCGTAAGGTACAACCTCATCAATAGCACTTGGCAGCACAGCAATTGTACGGCCCAGTCCAGCACAGGCAGCCTCGCCACCCTTTTCGCGGGCATCAAACCAGGCATTCAAAGCTCCCTGATGAGCACAACCGTCCACTCCGTTTGCAAGCCCTGAAACAACACAAACTCCATCCACAGCCGCATCATAAGCAAACTGAGTTGCAGCTTGTCGTCCCACAGCGGTTACACGTCTTGTGCCAACAACAGAAACCGTACGTTCAGCAAGCAGCCCCACATTTCCACGGTAAAATAAAAGATAAGGCGCATCGGGTATCTGACGTAAAACTTCCGGATACTCTGTGTCATCAAAAAACACAAGCCCTATTTTCATTGTAACGCAGTGGTGTAAAGCAATCTTTGCACAACGCAGATTTTCGGCTCCATTCCAGACAACACGCTTACTAAAGCTTCGTCCGGAGAGCTTTTGAATCTCTTCTATAGAAAATAGTGCAAATTTTGACGCACTGTCAATAAGATTTACGAATTTTTTTTTCTCTTCCAGCGTTAAAAACGTAATTCTGGCCAAAGAAAGCTTGAGAAGAAGGTTATCGTTGTCTAAATCAGTTTGAGTAGGCAGCATCTAAGGCTATTTTTTTGTTCTCCTCAGCAGTATTTTTTGTTTCTTCGGACTTTGTAGTTTCTATGATTTTGTCGTACATTTCTACAGCCTTATCAAAATCATAGTTGGAATAATAGGCCCGCGCAAGGACAAACATTGCATCAAGATTTTTGGTATCAATAGTCAGGGCTTTTTCCAGATGAGGAATTGCCTTTGCAGGTTCATCAAGTTCAAAAACATAAAGAACGCCAATTCCATACAGGGCACGCACATATCTGTCTTCAATCTGAATTGCGCGCAAATAGGCTTCTTCGGCAAGCTTAAGATAATTATATTTTACTTCGTTGTTTCCGCTTGCATTAAAGTCCATGGCTGCGTGAGACATATAGCCTGCACACACACCAACATAATAATAAAGGTTCTGATTATCAGGGTAATACTTAAGGGCTTCTTCAAAGCATTTGAGGGCTTCGCCGTACATTTTATTATCAAGATAGCGGGTTCCCAAAATCTTGTACCAGATTCCAATCTGACTCTGTGCCAGCTGAACATCGGCAACGCGCTCCTGATATTTTTTGATGGCATCCTTGAGTTCTTCTATAGTTGTAGGACTTTCTACGCCTTCTTCCATCTTCTGATGACGGATTACTGTTTTGTTTGAAACTCCACCGCAGCTAACAAGCAGCAGCATAACACAAAAAACAAGACTTAAGGATTTGATTTTATTCATCATTTTTCCCCTCAAAATACTTTTTATGAGCATTCTCAAGCTGTGTATCTGTTACGTGTGTGTAGATTGTTGTTGTACTTAAATCGCTGTGACCAAGCAGCTCCTGTACAGAACGCAAATCTGCCCCACCCGCCAGTAAATGTGTAGCAAAGGAATGCCGCAGAGTATGCACCTTTGAATGAACACCCGACAACGCTTCCATCTGCTGGAACCTTTTCCATACACCCTTTCTGGAAATTGGTTCTCCCTTGTAATTTACAAAAACTTCGGAAATATTTCTACCCTTTACAAGGCCTGGACGCACTTCATCCAGATATTTTTGCAGTTTTTGTGCAGCAATTTCTCCAAAAGGAACAATACGCTCCTTATCTCCCTTGCCTGTTACTAAAATGAGATGTTCTTCGAGATGTACATTTGCAACCTGGAGCGAACACGCTTCGCTTATACGGAGCCCGCAGGAATATATAAGCTCAAACAAAGCCTTATCCCGGATTCCCAAAGGCGTAGAGTCATCAATGGAGGAAAGGAGCTGTTCTATCTGTTCTAAAGACAGAACGCTTGGAAGATGCCTCGACGCCTTTGGTCTATCCAGCATAAGTGAATGATTTTCGGACCAGTAATTTTTGCGCACCAGATAATCTCCCAATGCGCGCAGGGCCGAAATGTCCTTTGCAATTGTAAGCTCTGAACATCCCTGAGTTTTTCGCTCAGTCAGAAAGTAAATGATGTTTATTGCAGTAACATCCCTTAGTTTTATCTGTTGGGCAACAAGCCAGTGCAGAAATTCTTCTGCAGAGATTTTATAGGTTATTGCCGTTTTTTGGGCAGCTCTTTTTACAAGTATTAAATCTGTATAGAACTGCTCCAAAAGCATTTCTACAGTCATATTTTAGTCGTCAGA
>JAFYDO010000137.1 GCA_017544745.1 Treponema sp.
TATGTCAACTTATAAGTACGAAACTCATCTACATACAAATCAAGGAAGTGCCTGCGGACGCGCCGGAGGCCAGGAATATATTGAACCTTTTTTTAAAGCCGGCTATTCCGGCATTTTTGTAACTGATCATTTTTTTGGCGGAAACACCTGCGTTTCCAAAGAAGGCAACTGGATTGACCGCATAGATCAATATTGCAGTGGCTATGAAGCAGCACTTGCAAAAGCCGCACAGTTTAACAAAGAAAACGGACTTCTTGGTACCGACCGTGAGTTCAAGGTATTTTTTGGAATTGAGCAGACCTTTGATGGCGACGATTATCTTATCTATGGTCTGGACAAACACTGGCTTTATGATCATCCGGAAATAGAACACTGGAGACATCAGGAGCTTTTTGAAGCCGTAGACCGCGAAGGCGGACTTATGATTCAGGCACATCCTTTCAGGCTCCGCGGTTATATTAGGGCAATTCACCTGCATCCTAGAGATGTTCATGGAGTAGAAATATATAATGCAGGCAACCGTGCTTTTGAAAACGACCTTGCAGAGCATTATGCAAGAGAATACGATTTTCCTATGACAAGCGGCAGCGATATTCACTGGGTTGAATTTATCCCACCTGCCCCGGACAAGCTTAATATTGGCGGTATGGCCTTTGAAACTCCTCTCAAGGATGTTTATGACTATGCAGAACGAATTAAACGAAAAGAAGGAGTAATCTTAAGATGAGTAAATATCTTTGTCTCTCTTTTGATGATGGTCCTAATCTTCCCGGCGACAACACAATGAACGACATGCTGGATATTCTGCAAAAACACCAGATACCGGCTTCGTTCTTTTTAATTGGAAATAAAATCACACAGGAAAATAAAAAGGTAATTCTGCGCGCAGTTGAGCTTGGCTGCGATATTCAAAATCATTCGTGGTCGCATCCTTTTATGGCCCAGATGACGGCAGAACAGATTAAAGAAGAATATCAAAAATGTGACGACGCTATCACAGACCTTGTTGGTGTACGCCCGACCTTTTTCCGCCCGCCATATATAAATGTTTCAGACACAATGTACCAGAATATAAAGGTTCCGTTTATCTGTGGCTGTGGCTGCAACGACTGGGAGCCCGACAAAGATGCCGACTACCGCTACCAGCACATGAAGGAAGCAACACAAGGCGGAGTGATTTATCTTTTGCATGTTTCAGAAGGCAACAAGGCAACACTGGAGGCTGTAGACCGCATAGTGCCGGAGCTCAAGGCACAAGGTTACGAGTTTGTAAACCTGCCTGATCTTTTTAATAAGTGCGGTGTGGACCCGCACAAGGACCACGCGCTCTGGTCGGTTGTACAATAGGAGCAAATTATGGACAAAACAGTTTACATCATAGGACACAAAAATCCCGATACCGATGCCGTAGTTTCTGCAGTAGGCTACGCAAGACTCAAAAATCTTTTGGGAATGCCACAGTACAAAGCAGCCCGCGCCGGACACTTAAACCCGCAGACTGCCTATATATTTAAAAAGTTTGATGTACCGCGCCCTGAATACCTGCCCGACCTTGTTCCAAAGGTAAAGTACTTTATGCAGTACAATGTAGAAACCGTTACCGAAGATGTTTCTGTGTGGGAATCCATTGCCCGCATGGAAAAATCCGAAAACCGCGTAATGCCTGTTGTAGACAAGGACGGACACTATCTTTCACTTTTGCATTATTCAGGCTTTGCAAAGGGCGTACTCACAATTCTAAATCCCGAAAAAAAGCACCGCTTTTCTACAACCATAAATCTAATCCAAAAAACTCTAAACGCCCAGCCAATCATAATTGCAGACGACGCCGATAAAAATTTTAAAGCTTCTATACACGTTGGCTCTTCAAGTCCTGCTACCTTTGTACGCCGCCTTGATGCCCACGCCAGCGAAGATATAGTTGTAATTGCTTCGGACCGCGAAGACATTCATCGCATGTGTATTGAACACAAGGTAAAACTGCTCATTACAACCTCGGGCCATGTTATAAACAAGGAGCTTCGTGAGCTTGCAGAAAAAAACGGAGTAAGCGTAATTGTAAGTCCTTATTCAACCTCGCCTACTTCCATGCTCATTGCCTACTCCATGCCGGTTAGCGTAATGGGTGACACAGAAATAAAAACCGTGCATACAAACGATACTGTTTCCAAAATCAA
>JAFYDO010000138.1 GCA_017544745.1 Treponema sp.
GAGCCTATTGAAACATGCTTGCGTCCATCGTACAAAAGCTCGCAGTAAATCTCGTCGCTAAGACACCAGATCTGGTGCTTTTTTACAACCTCAGCAATTTTTTCAAGCTCGCTTGCCGGAATAACACGACCGGTTGGATTACTTGGAGAACAGAACATTACAGCCTTGGTCTTTGGAGTGCAGGCAGCTTCTATAGCGGCAGCAGTCGGGTAAAGATCAGTCTTACTTGTGTCCAGGTGAATAACAGTTGCACCACACAAGGTAGAAAGCGGCTGGTAGTTTACATAACAAGGCTCGCAGACAATAATTTCGTCCCCGGGGTTTAAGATGGCACGGAGCACCAGGTCAAGACCTTCGCTGGCACCAACAGTTGGCAGTACTTCTGTTTTTGGGTCGTAATAAAGATTAAAGCGTTCAAGATATTTGCAGATTTCTTCGCGCAGCTCTATGAGACCCCAGTTTGAAGTATAGGAAGTATGGCCTTTTTCTAAGTGATAAAAAGCTTCTTCGCGGATAACCCAGGGAGTCGGAAAATCAGGCTCACCAACACCAAGCGAAATTATATCATCGTGACCAATACAGAGTTCAAAAAATTTTCTGATTCCGGAAGGTGGAATTGACTCCATCTTGCTGGAAAATTTATCTGTTCGGGTATTCATTAAGCCTGTACCCCTTCTCTTCTGTCTCGTTCGTCGGCTACATAAACAATGTCGTTTTCTTTATAGGTTTTGAGAACAAAGTTTGTTTTGGTTGAACGTACGCCTTCCAAAGTAGAAAGCTTTTCGCTTACAAAAAGTGCAACATCTTTGAGATTGTCGCCTTCGATAATTACCTTAAGGTCATAACCGCCGCTCATAAGATAGAGTGACTTAACCTGTGGAAAACGATAGATGCGGTCTGCAATAGCATCAAAACCATGCTCGCGCTGAGGCTGTACCTGAATTTGAATTTCGGCAACAACCTTATCCTTTAAACCGCGGTCTTTTTCGGGGTTTACAATGGCCGCGTACTTGAGAATGATACCATCATCTTCCAGTTTTTTGATGGCCGCTTTTACCTCGTCTACAGATTTTTTAGTCATAGCAGAAATATCTTCTGCTGAAAGTCTTGCATTCTGTCGCAAAAGCTCAAGTATTTCGTCCATAATTCCAATACCCCGTTTATAAAAAATTGATATTCTATTATACACGAAAAATGGAGGGTTTACAATAATTAAGGAGGGGAAAGACTTCGCCTAAGGGGCTTAGCCCCTTAAAAACCCCATTTTACTATCTTCAATTATCAGTTTGATTTTCATTTTGATTTTTTTGCAGCAATCCCAGCGCCACAATCGCTGCAAGAATAAGCAGGATACCTGCAACGTTCATAATTGTAGCCTGCTCTTTCCAGACAAAAAAGCCTATGAGGGTGCCGACGAGTGGTTCAACTGTAACAAAAATTGCAGCCTTGCCTGTTTCGAGGCCACTCAGGCCATAGGTGTAAAAAAAGTATGGGAGTATGGTGCAGAAAATTGCAATGCCTAGAATAAAGAAAATTACTTTTGTGTTAAGAACCGGGACAATCTGGCCGGCATGACAAAAAGGCAGAATGCTTATGCTTGAAAAAACAAAGGTGTAAAAGTTTACGGTGAGCGAATTATATTTTGCAAGGGCGTAGCGGCCAAAAATTGAATACATGGCGTAGCCAAAACCAGCGCACAAACCAATAAAAAAGGCTCGGGCAGACAGGCCGTGACCGCTTCCAAGGCCGCTTACAAGAATGCAGCCGGCAAAGGTCATGACAAGGGCGGCAATTTTTACACCGGTAATCTTTTCCTTAAACAAAAAGCGAGAAAAAACAAGAATAAAAATTGGCGAAGTATATAAAAGAATTACCGCAATGGAAGTTCCGGCCTGGAGGATTGTTGTAAAATAGCAGAGAGAAAAAAAGGTAAGGCTAACAAGGCCTGTGCCCAAAAACATCCACAAATCGCGCAGGTGGATTTTTAAGAGTGAGCGGTCTTTAATTAAAAGAAAAACAAGCAGCAGGACAGCAGAAACGCCGCCCCGCAAAAACATAATCTGAACAGAGGTGAGTCCTGCGGCAGACAGGGTGCGCACAAAAATAGAAATTATGCCCCAAAGAATGCCGGCAAGGACTGTAGATAAAATGTATTTCACTATTTCTTCTTCTGCTCGCTTGGCTTAGACTTAGCACCTGCTACAGCTGCGGCCATTTTTTCGTGAGCTTTTTCAAGATCATTTACCATAAGGATTGGCTGACCGGTTGCATCAAGAGTATCGCGCCAGAGTGAACCTTCTGGATCTACTGCGTTGCGGTGAGCAGTTACAGCGCTGATTGGCAAGTGTACAAACTTGTCGTGAACAAGTCCAATTACACACTTTGTCTTTCCGGCCATTGCAGCGTGAACGGCATTGTTACCAAGACGCTCGCAGTAAATAGAGTCGCTGGCAGTTGTAACCGAAGCACGTACCTGGTAAGAAGGGTCAATATATTTAAGATTAATTTCGATTTTCTTTGCCTTAAAGTATTTTTCAATTTCGCTCTTAAGGAATACGCCGATATCAGAAAGCTTTTTGTTTCCAGAAGCATCTGTTGCACCAGTAGACTGCAAGAGATCCTGACCTGCACCTTCTGAAACAACAATTACGGCATGTCCGCGTTTTGCAAGACGGCGTTCAAGGCAGGCAAGGAATCCGTTTTCTCCTTCCATTTCGAAAGGAACTTCCGGAATAAGACAGAAGTTTGTTTCGTGGCTGCTAAGAGCTGCTGCGGCGGCGATGAATCCGGCTTCGCGTCCCATGAGTTTTACAAGACCAATACCGTTGATCTGGCTTGCAGCTTCCATGTGAACAGCAGCAACTGTTTCCTTTGCACGCTGAACGGCAGTTTCAAAACCAAAAGAGCGGTCCATAAACATAAGGTCGTTATCAACAGTTTTTGGAACTCCAACTACTGCACACTTGAGTCCGCGTTTTTCTACTTCGCAGGCAATATCATAAGAACCGCGCTGGGTTCCATCTCCACCAAGGATGAACAGCATATTAATTCCATCGCGTTCAATGCAGTCAACAATTTCTTCTACACGCTGACCACCGCCACGGCTAGTTCCAAGATAAGTACCACCAATCTTGTGAATTTCATCAATCAGGTAGCGGTCAAGTTCAATTGGTTCATAACCGCTTTCCGGGAAAAATCCGCGGAAACCATACTGGTAACCCTTGATTGTCTTTACGCCGTAACGTGTATTAAGACAGCGTACAATGGCACGGATTACATCATTAAGACCAGGACACAAACCACCGCAGGTACAGATTCCGGCCTTGGCATGACTTGGATCAAAGAAAATCTTTTCGCGAGGTCCAGCCTTTTCCATAAGATTTGTTGAATCAAGCACAATAGGCTTTTTGGTATCAAACACATTGATATTTGCAATTACGTATGTATCATCGCGTACGTAGTTTGCAGTGTAATCACCAAGAACTGTAGAAAGCTTTATAGGTGACTGAATTGTACAAGGTCCAAGATTTTCAATAGTAAAATCAAATGTTTCATCTGTTTTCATAAATACAAAAACTCCTGCGGATTATGGTAATTCTGTATTATATCGTAAATAAACAGTTGACGCTATCCCTAAAGTGAATTAAATTTATAGTAATAAAATATATGGAGGCCCTATGGCTACAACAACTGAATTAACCAAAAAAGAAAAGCTTGCAGTAGAAGCAAGAAGATTTATTGCACGCGTTTACGGATGGATGGCCCTGGCCTTAGTCATAAGCGGAATAAGCGCACTTTTTGCAGCAATTAATCCTTCCGTATACCAGCTTATCTGGGGCGGAAAACACATTGGCTTTTATGTGCTTGTTGTACTTGAAATTCTTTTAGTAATAATTCTTTCTGCAGTTATAAGTAAAATATCGGTTGCAGCAGCGGGCTTTCTGTTCTTCCTATATTCCATAATCAACGGACTTACGCTCTCTGCAATTTTCCTTGTTTTCCAGATTTCTTCCATTGGAACAGTGTTCTTTATAAGTGCAGGAATGTTTGTTGCAATGTCCCTCTACGGACGCTACACCAAGCAGGATTTGAACTCCGTAGGCCGCTACCTGATGATGGCAATTTTTGGACTTATCATTGCTTCTGTAGTAAACTTCATTTTTAAATCTGATATCCTCCAGTGGATAATTTCGATGGTTACTCTTGTAGTTTTCATTGGACTTACCGCTTATGATACAAACAAGATTGTAAAGGCTTCGGAACTGGCTGATGGTTCTGACACATTTAAAAAGGCCGCAATTTTTGGAGCCCTTGAGCTTTATCTGGACTTTTTGAACATCTTCCTTTCGCTGCTCAATCTGTTTGGAAAGAAGCGCTAATACCCGGACACCCGCTAACGCATGAAAACCCAGGTTACTGTTACCATAAAGCCGGAACAGGAAGGCAATAATAAACTTATTGAACAGCTTGTTGCCGGCCAGCTTAAAAACCAGGACAAAAACTTTTACGACTCATTTTGCAGAACAAAGAAAAAGCAGTTTGAATTTGTCAAGAAATCTATAGATGCAAGGCACGGACAGGTAAAGCTGCATCTGCGCTACGAGGTTTATGTAGATGAAGAACCTCCTGCTTTGGAAACAAAGCTTCCTGTATGGAAAAAAGCGGACGGAACAAAAACCGTAGTAATTGTAGGCTCAGGACCTGCGGGACTTTTTGCTGCCCTTAAGCTTCTTGAATACGGAATTAAACCTATCATCATAGAACGCGGAACCGATACTGCACAGCGCCGTAAGGATATTGCGCTCATAAGCACACAGGATAAGGTAAACAGCGAAAGCAACTACTGCTTTGGAGAAGGCGGAGCCGGAACCTTTTCTGACGGAAAGCTTTACACTCGCAGCAACAAACGCGGCGACATAAGCAGCATTCTCCGGATTTTTAATGCGTTTGGCGCAGACCCAAAGATTCTTACAGATGCTCATCCTCATATAGGCACGGACAGGCTTCCCAAAATTATAAATGCCATGCGCAATAAAATAATTGAACTTGGCGGCGAAGTAAAGTTTGGCTGCAAATGCACGGACTTTGTGATTGAAGATGGACGGGTAAAGGGTGTGGTGTGCACGCCTGTGGTCCCTGAGGCTCTCGAAGGGCCGCTCAAGATTCAAGCCGATGCAGTGATTCTGGCGACAGGACA
>JAFYDO010000139.1 GCA_017544745.1 Treponema sp.
AGATACCGGTATGGGCATGTCAAAAGACTTTATGGAAGTTATGTATGAACCGTTCAGACGTCAGACAGACAGCCGCATCAATACAATTCAGGGAACCGGTCTTGGCCTTGCCATCACAAAAAAAATGGTAGACATGATGGGCGGCACAATTGAATGCCAGAGTGAAGAAGGCGTTGGTACTACCTTTACCATAACGCTTGAAGTAGAGATTTCTTCCAAGGACCAGATTGAACAGAAGCTTCCTCCTCTTGAAGTTCTTATTATTGATGATGATGAAGTTCTGCTTGAGACCGCCTTTGATACTCTTACAGCACTTGGAACAAATCCCGAAATTGCAGAATCCGGAGACACTGCCCTTACAAAGCTTGTTGCCAAAAAAGAAGCCGGCAAATCTTACGACGTTATTATTCTTGACTGGAGAATGCCTGGGGTTGATGGAGTTGAGCTTACAAAAAAGATTCGTGAGATTACGGGAAACGATATTTCCATTCTGCTGGTTTCTGCGTATGACTGGACCCAGATTGAAGAGGATGCAAAGAATGCGGGAATAGACGGATTTATTTCCAAGCCGCTGTTCCGTTCTTCGCTTTTCAGAAAGATTAGTGAAGTTCTTGGGCTCGAAGAAAAAGCTGCTTCTCAGGAAGAAAACAATGATGACTTAAAAGACATGAGCGTTCTTGTTGCAGAAGATGTGGATATGAACTGGGAAATTATTTCTACACTGCTTGAAATGTACGGCATAAAGAGTAAGCGCGCTGTAAACGGAAAAGTTGCCGTAGAAATGCTCACGAATATTCAGCCGGCAGAATACGATGTTGTATTTATGGATATTCAGATGCCTGTAATGAACGGACTTGAAGCAACCCGCCAGATCCGCAAGCTGGAAAATCCTTATGCTGCAGGAATACCAATTATTGCAATGACTGCCGATGCCTTTTCCGAGAACGTTGCCGAATGTCTCGAAGCAGGCATGAACAGCCACATTGCAAAACCAATTGATATAAATAATGTAATAAAGGAACTTAAAAAAATACGTCAGGCAAAACCTGATTTTACAAAGAGGGATGATTATGAAAACTAAACTAACGAACGGTAGCCTCGCGCTTTTACTTATTTTGAGTATGTGCTTTCTTGGAGGCTGTAAAAAGAAAACCCAAGCTGCATTTGTTCCAAAACTGGACACCCAGACCAAATGCAAAATCTTAATTGCAGGACGCTACCAGAACTTTGAAGCACTGGAAGCAGAGTTTGACCGCTTTAATGAGTTTTATCCGAATGTAGAGCTTTCCTATACTTATCTTGATAATTACAAGGTAACAATTTCTACAGCACTTGCGGGCCAGGATGCTCCGGATATTTTTATGACCTTCCCATGGATGCTGGACAAAACAAATTACGACCCGCTTCTTGAAAATGCAGAAAATCTTGCAGATTCCAAAGCCACTGGAATTGAACTTTCGGCAATAAGCAAAAAACTTTTGTTTTATATGGATGATGGTTCTCTCCCTATGGTGCCGGTTTTGAGTGCAACAAACGGTATGCTTGTAAACGAAGATCTGTTCAAAAAAGAAGGAATTGAAGTTCCGACAAACTATAAGCAGCTGATTGAAGCCTGCCAGAAATTCCAGGCTGCAGGCTACAAGAGCCCTATCCTTTCCGAAAAATCTGCCAACTCAATTATGGCTTCGCTGATTTATGCGTATTTTACAAAAGAAGTTATGAACGACAAGGATGCAATTGCAAAATTGAACAGCCTTGATTCTGCCGCCGGTGAATACATGAGATCCACTTTGGAATGGGTGCAGGAATTCAAAAAATACGGCTTTATGGACTTGGACGAATGCGCCAAGATTAAGGACAATTATTCTGCCGTAATCATGCGCTTTTTCCAGGGCGACGTTCCTATGATGCTTGCTTCTGCCGATGTAGTTTCCGGAACCAAAAAACGCGAAGGTCTTTCCGAAGCCTTTACTGCAAATCCGTTTAAGTACAGCTTTTACGCCGTGCCAGTTTTGGAAAAAGGCAGCGCCATTCTTGAAGTTCCATCTGTAGAATTCTCCGTAAACAAGAACAGCAAGAATCTGGAAATGACCAACGAGTTTATGCGCTTCCTTTTAAGGACACAGGAGCTCAACAATCTTGCAATGATAAAACGCCTCATCACATGCTCTACTGTTTATTCGTTTGATGATGTCTATGCCCCGCTTGGAAACACCGAACACCTGTACCAGCTGGAGCTTGGCATTCTGGACAACACCTACACCCAGCTCCGCAACGCTGCCTACCAGGTACTCATTGACAAACGAACAATTGACGAAGCAATCTTGAATTACGGGAAGTATTAATTTTACCGGTTTGCAAAGCTTACAATTTTTTTTGCACGCTTTTCGGTAATTCTTCCGCCCGAAATACTGATTAAGCTTTCCAAAGGATTTTCTTCTATTCCTGTAATGTTGATTTTTACTGCAGGGTCATCCTTTGACTTGCTCCGGCTTGTAAGAATAAGCAGCATCCGGAAAAGCTTGAGCAGACAGTTTACATATTTACTGTCCCGGGACATTTCGATCAG
>JAFYDO010000140.1 GCA_017544745.1 Treponema sp.
AGTCACACCGGTACAACCGTAAACAAAAACAAATTCAAACTGAAGTCCCTTACTCTTGTGAATTGTCATGATGTTTACAGCATCGCCTTTTTCTATAGGGTAGGTAAGTTCATCAATATTGATTTCAACTTCATCTCCAAAGGTAGAAATCTCCTTATCCTTAATCTGGCTCAGCTGGTCTGCAAACCAGGCAATGCCCTTGTCATTCTGGTCGGTCTGGCGTGCAAGTTCAAAAAGCATATCAAACTGTTCGGCATAAAGACTCTTACGGTAACTGAGCATTGTTTCGTAACGGTAACCGCAGTCGTTCCATAAAACTTCAAGAGTTTTTGTAAGAGGACGGCTTAGGGTAAGAATGCGCTGTGTCTGGTAAAAATCCCAGGCGCGGCGGTATTTGTTTTTTTCAACTTCATCTGTCCATTGTTCAGGATTTTCTCCCGCAAGCACAGCTTCTACACTTTCTTCGCTAAGGTTTGCAAACGGAGAAGCAAGATATCCTGCAAGCGAGATTGAGTCATCAGGGTAAACGCACAGCTGAATAAAATTGTAAATATCGTTTATCGGTCCGTCAGAAAAAATAGAAGTGTTCATGTCCAGCGTGTACGGAATGTTAAACACATTGAACCATTTTATAAGATATCGCCTGTCGGTACGTCCACGGTCCAGAACTGCAAAGCTTGAATATGGCACCACTATATTCTGCTTTGCCGATTCTGTCCTAAAACGTACAATTTCCTGCGCAATATAAATTGCAAGCTGGTCTTTTGTATTAAAGAAAACAGATTTATCCAGGTCGGTTGCATCAAAAAGATTTACAGAAAGCAGCTTTCTTGATTTGTCGTCCAAGCTTCCCTGTTCCACTTCCTTTTGATTTACAGGATCATATTTTATTGCCGGAACCAAATATTTTGCTTCAAAGTTTCTGGTGGTTGTGTTGTCAAAAATTAAATTGTTGTCGCCAAAGATGCGGTTAAATATTGTCAAAAGCTCGTTTGCAGAACGGTAGTTGTAGTTCATCTGCAAAAAAGCTTCTTCGCCAAGCTCATATTTGAGGTTGTTAAACACCGAAACATCTGCACCGCGGAATTTATAAATGGATTGCTTTTCATCGCCGACAAAAAAGAGTTTTTGTCCGAACCGGGACCCTTCGAGAGCCTCAGGGACCCCATTTAGAAGAAACAGTAACTCCTTGTTCTTTGAGTTGTTATCCTGAAACTCATCAATCATTATTTTTTCGTAAGCGGCCTGTTCTGCAAGTCTAATATCTTCCTGCTCATTCAAAATCTTAAGCGCAAGCTCAGAAATATCTGCAAAGGTTAGATTCCCCGTAGAGCGTTTAGATTCATTTACAAGCGCGGTAAAATCATCAAACATGGAGTACAAATCTGCGGTATCATTCATCTGCGCAACATAAGTACAAAGAGAATTAATTACTTCAAAGGTCTGGCGCAAAAGCTTTATATGCTCTTTAAATAAACCAACAGCAGGTTTTGTTTTTCCGCCAGGAAGTCTTACTTTTTTTAGGAGGGCAGCAGCGTCTTTAAGAGTCCCGGTCTGTTCAATAATTCCGTTTATATCTCCAACTTCCACAAGCGTTATAGAATTAAGATATTCAACAAGCTCACTGGTGCTGTTTATAAACACGGTTCCCGGAGATGCCACCTGTGCTTCTGTGTAGGCCGGAACAATTGAACGAATGATTGTTTTAAGTGGAGTTATATCTTGGGGAACTTCGCCATCGGGCAGAGCACAGATGATTCCGTTCCAGCTGGCAACTAAAACTTTTTTCTGATCCTCAAGCTTTGAACAAAAATAATCTTGTGGATCTGCAAGTGTAGTATATTCGCTTACCGCTGTTGCAAGAATGTCATACGCAAAATCTTCGAGCTTTCCCGCATCTGCATACTGCTGAACACAGATACGATTTCTGTTTGAAAAAACGTAGGGTAGTGCAAGCTTTTTTATATCTTCAAAAGCGTCGCTGGCACCTGCAGTAAAGTCAGGACGTATTCCGTAACGGTTGGCTGCCTGCTTTACAATTGAATTACAATAGGAGTCCAGAGTCTGAATGTGTGCTTCGGAAAATTCCTGGAGTGCCTGCTGGGCGCGTTTTTTTTCTAATGCAGGAGTTTTGGGATTATCTGCAAAAAATAAAAGTGTCCTGTAGATTCGCTCGTACATTTCGCCCGCTGCTTTTTTTGTAAATGTAAGCGTAAGAATCTGTGACGCACGGATACCGACTGACATTACAAGCCAGGCAAAGCGTGTTGCAAGTACCTGTGTTTTTCCCGAACCAGCTCCTGCTGCTACAATTGTGTTACCTTCGCGGCAGCATACGGCCTTTTGTTTGCTGTCCAGTTTTTTTTCAAGAAGGTCCAGGTAAGCGTACTGATTTGCAGCTATAATATCGTCGCTCATTTTGACCTCCCTGCGATTGTGTAATTATAACGGCAGATAGATTTATATTCACAACCGCCACAGTCTTCAAAGGTGTCTATCTGGTCCAGCGGATACTCTGCTTTTTTGACGCATTCTGCAAAGTATCCTGCATATTTTTCAAAGGCCTGGATTGTTGTTTCATAATCTTCCAGCTGTTTGTTCTTGTTTGCCTGATCCACCACAACTGTATTTTTCTGTCCCGAAGCCGAAAAGTTTATGGCATAAAAAGCCGCAAGACTGATTTCCTTGACCTTTTCATTTTCGCGCATGAGCGTTATGTACATTGGAATCTGAAAATCCTGCAGGGTTCCGTCTTCTGCAACCTTTGCTTCAAACTGCTTTGGCATGGAGGACGGCGTGTTTTTATAATCTATGATTGTCCAGCCTGTGTCTGCGGGATTTGCATTGCCGGCTGTAAGTATACAGTCAATTTTTCCGGTGTAGTTCCAGCTGCGTTTTGAGTCGTTACCGCCATACCATTTTTCTATGCCCTTGATTTTGTAGCCTGCAAACTTTATGCAAAAGTTCTGTAAAAAAATGATGATTGTTTTTGTGATGGCGGGAATCTGTGACTCAAGCATTTTGATTGTGAGCGGGCTGTTATGAAACTCTTCTTCCGGATTGTTGATTGCTTCTTTTGCAAAACCCGCCAGCAGCGCAACGAGTTCAACCTGATTTTCAAGAACACCGTCATCATTCACTGCGGGCAGCGTTAGATTGTTTTTCATAAGATACTGACCGTAAAGCTCAAGCACCTTGTGATGAATGTTTCCCATGTCGTAGCGCCCGATAAGCGAAGTAGAAAGGCTGTCCGGTTCAAGTCTGAGTACGGTAGAAAAAATCCACTTGCGCGGACACGGAAAAAACTTTTTCATATCCGACTGCGACAAAGTGATTTTTGCATTGGCTTTGTCGGGGTTGTGCTTGTTGCGGTTTGCAATCAGAAAATCCAGAATCTTTTGCTGGAGCACTGCAGGAATCTTATACTCCTCTGACTCACAGCCTTTGTCCTGATTAAAACTGTCCCAGCGTTCAAACTGAACTTTTTGCTGCTCGGAAAAATCCGCGGCCTGGTCCTTCGATGATCCCAGAAACCACGACTTTTCATTCTGAATAAAATCTGTTTTTTCCAGTCCGCCAAGCACAGCTTCAAAATCCTGTTCACTTTTTGTACCAAGGTATGTATGTGCAATTGCAAAGCCCGCAAAGGTTTCTTCGGCACACGAGAACATTGGCAGCGTGCCGGCACCGGTTTCTGCGCTTTTTGCATAAAGCTTTATAAAAGCCCTGGATGCATTAAATAGTTTATCTTCGTCGGTAAGCTGGAGCAGGGTTCGTTTGCGTGCGTTTAAAAAGGAAAGTCTTTTAAAAGGAAGTTCAAGATTATTCTGGCTTGAGTCAATTACAAACTGATACTTAAAATTTGCTGCTGCCGAAAGCTTGTACGGAAAAACCGAAATTCCAACAGCAGTGCTTTGTGGAGTATAAGTTTTGGCTGCCAGTTCGTTTATAAAAAATTCATAAGGCTTTTCGACAGTAAGTCCCAGGGGCTCGCAAAAATCGCGTTCAACAGCAATAAGAGCATTAAGCTCTGTAATACAGCGGCTTATGATTTTATCTGCAGTTTCAGAGAAATCAGATGGTTCAAGATAGCGGGTTTTAAAACTCATCCATGCTACATGAATTGCCGCAAAGGTGTTACTTTTGCAGATTGCAGTCACATCCTTTTTGAGCTGTGCATAAAAAGTGTATTCACGCTCATCACGGTTTATGTGCGACAGGGCTTCCTTCCAGATGTCTACATGTTCTCCGTCCGGCTTGTCGTAACCACAGATACAGCGCAGTCTTTGTCCTTCTCGTATAAGGTTTTCGCGTGCTTCTTTATCTTCAGATTTCCACGGAATGTAGTTATCAAGCAAAAGCCGGCGTACGCTGTCATAAGAAAAACCGGAATTATAGCAGTCAAGAATTTCTTTAAAAATAATGCCCGCGCAGTTAGAAGTAAGAGGAAAACCTGCTCGAATAACAAAAGGCACGCAGTAGTTTGTAAGCTCGCGTTCAATATAAGGGCGGTAGGTTTGAAGGTCCGGTACACTAAGGGTTATGTCGGTCCAGTCTGCCTTGCCTTGTGCAACAAGATTTCGCATTGCAAGAATTGTCATGCGTAGTTCGCGTCGCGAGTCCGGATATTTTATGCATTCAGGATGCGGTGCATTTTCTTTTTCTTCCGGCAGCATTATAAGTGTGATATCAGGGCAGCCTTCAAAAACTTCTATATAGTCTGCAAAGTCTTCCAGAATCTCGGGATAGATAATCAGTATTTTTTTGCCGCTTCCTGTAAAATCGGGAGTTACCCAGGCAGGTTCAAAAAAGTTATTTGCATCTAAGAAAGCTTTGTATTTTTCATAAAGGAGCTTGTAATCAAGATCTTCGTCGTCGGGTTCAACCGCAGTGCCTGGACCGGAAGCTTCAAACATCATTCTGTGCCAGAGTTTTAGAGACGGCAGCATTCTGCAAATCCAGTCGGTAAACGAAGCGGCAGTGCCTGAAAATTGGGGATTGATTATTTTTTTGAAAAAAGGTTTTTCTGCATTTTTTTGAATAAGACTGCGTACAAAAATTTTTCTGAGCAGTGCAGGTATAGGCGACTTCTCGGGTTCAGAAGCGCTTACATAATTTCCCTTAAACTTATCCCACGAAACAAAGCGTTCCAGCGGTACAGCAGAAACTCCTGATTCTTGTGAATGTACAACACACCAATCTATCCAGGAGTTCATTACGACATCGGTTGAGAAAACAAAAATATAATTCTGGTCCGGAAGAAATTGTTTAAAAACTTGAGTCAGTTCTTGTGGCGCTGTATAAATGCAATTATTCATTCTATATAGTAATGACAGAACCTGCCGGAACAGAACTTGTAATCCAGGTGTTACCGCCTATTGTGCTGCCCTTGCCAATAACAGTGTTTCCGCCAAGAATTGTGGCTCCTGCGTAAATGGTAACATCATCTTCTATTGTAGGGTGTCGCTTTTTATCCTGGAGTGATTTTTTTACACTCAGTGCACCAAGTGTTACACCCTGATAAATTTTTACGTTGTTTCCAATAACAGTTGTTTCGCCAATTACAACGCCGGTTGCATGGTCAATAAAGAAGGATTCGCCGATTGTTGCTCCCGGGTGAATGTCTACTCCGGTTTTTCCATGAATGTGTTCACTCATAATGCGCGGAATAATTGGTACCCCGTTCTGATATAAGAAATGTGCAATTCTATGAACGGCAATTGCTTCGAGTCCCGGGTATGAAAGAATTACTTCCTCGTTGCTCTTGGCAGCAGGGTCTCCATTAAAGGCGGCAATTGTATCCAGCTGAACCTTGCGGCGTATTTCCGGCAGCTCTTCTATAAGGGCAAGTGCAGTTTTTTCTGCCAGTGCAAAGCAATGTGACTGCTGAATATTATCTGCAGAGCCCTTTGTGTTTGTCATTGTATAAATGAGAGCTTTTTGAATTTCTTTGGTAAGTTTTGCAATGATGCTGTTAACTTTTTGCCCGGTGATATAGCGTATATTTACAGGATCAATATCTTCTTCTGTCCTGAAGCCCGGAAAAATAAGGGATTGCACATCACTCAAGATAGAAACAACCGTCTGCCTGTTAGGAAAGTTCTCCGCATCACTACGGTTCACCAGCCCATACTTTTCATAAGAGTCAATTATACCATCTACAAGTTTATCAATATTAGTCATACGCATCCCTTTTTCTATAATATATAAGAAACAAAAAGAAAAAGAAAGTAGAAAAGGAAATAATTGAACCCCGTTTTGTGACCGGGAGTCCTTTACCTATGAATTTATTTATAACACAACCTCTCTATAATTCATCATTTTTGAATCATAGTCTATTGACATAATCTTTTTCTTTCTTTATATTTATTAGACGCACGTTTTCTGTTTTTGTGGAGAATACTGCAATGCCCATGTAGCTCAGTTGGTAGAGCACCACATCGGTAATGTGGAGGTCTGCAGTTCGATTCTGCACATGGGCTTTTAGAAAACAATTTTTAGTGATTTTTTTTAGGAGTTATATATGGCTAGCAAGAAAAAGGGTTCAGTAGAAATCATTGCTTTGCAGTGCACAGAATGTAAGAGAAAGAATTATACTACTTACAAGAACCGCAAGAACATTACTGGTAAGCTTGAAAAGAACAAGTATTGTCCATGGTGCAAGAAGAGCGTTCTTCACAAAGAAACAAAAGCAAAATAATTTTGGTATTTACCGCCGGAGTTTTCTGACGGATTAAATATATAGGGCAGTAGTTCAGTTGGTAGAGCAGCGGTCTCCAAAACCGCCTGTCGTGGGTTCAAGTCCTGCCTGCCCTGATAAAAGGAAAGATGTTATGGCAAAAGTAATTCAGTTTTTCAAAGAAAGTAGAGCAGAGTTAAAGAAGGTTGTATGGCCTACAAAGGCAGATGTTCTTTCTTCTATTAAAGTTGTAATCATTTCTACTTTTATTGTTGCTATTATTCTCGGATTGTTTGATTTGGGCTTTTCTGAGTTGTTCCGCTTAATCTTGAGATAGGACGTAAGCAGATGTCTAGATGCTGGTATATTCTTCATACATACAC
>JAFYDO010000021.1 GCA_017544745.1 Treponema sp.
AACAATAATTATGTTAGGATCCTTTTTATCTTCTATTTCCTGCTGCATAGCGGGATTAGGCACAACAGCAATAATACCGCCGTTATGAAGCCAGGGGTCTGCATGAATTGCTGCAAGAATACGGTTTGAATCCATATCCTTGGAGGTATAATCAAGAACTTTAATTTCGGGAAGTTCATAATCAATAAGGCTCAGGGCCTCATCAGTGTCTGGACAAAAAATCGGATCAAAATTTTCAGCAAATTTAACCGATGCCTTTTTTACAGTCGAAATAACTTCTTTGTTAGTTGAAGCTATCAAAAGCTTTTTCATAAGACTTCTCCTATGATTTTTTGGTATGATTCCGATGCGACTCGAACGCACTACCTGTTGCTTAGGAGGCAACCGCTCTATCCAGATGAGCTACGGAACCGAAATATTATTTTGCGCTTTCCGCTGCGCTCTAGCACCTGTACCAGACACCAGGCCTTGCAAATTTCTTAAAGCCGTCGTCCTGCGGATTGATTTCTTCTGCCCTGCCGTTGTAGTGACAAAGATAAGTCATTGCCCTTATTTCATCAGGCAAAGTTTTGAGCTGTGCATAAGAAGCATGAACACCTTCGCTGTAGCCCGAAATATCACAATCGTGGAAAATTACCTTAACAGGAAAATTATGAACAAGATAATCTATCTGCTCAGGGTTAAACTGTGTATCACAAGGATAAAGCACCCTGTCATCAATCATAAGGCCATACGAAATCTGGAAAACTTCCGGGTCGCTGCAGGTAACATGTTTAGTTCTGAACAGTTTTATGTTTATGCTTCCGACATTTGCTTCGTACATCTCAAACGGTTCTGTAAGAATCTGTTCCGGTTTAATCTGAACAAAATAATCATCAAGAGTGAGAGAGCCTTCTTCGTTTACCTTAAGGCCACCCTTTAGAGATTCATTCCACAAAAGCTGTTTGAATTCGTCGGTTATTACCAGATTACATTTCTGCTTTTTTACATAACGGTCTACAAGAGCAAGCTCCTCTACTCCGCCAATGTGATCTGCATGAGGATGTGTTAAAAGCAGATTGTCTATATTTTTAAGTTCAAGGCCGTAATTTTTTTCCAGAGCATAAGGACACAAAGTTCCACAGTCAATAAGCAGATGATCCTCTCCTTTTACGACCAGAACATTTGTTTGAAAATACCTTTTTGAAAAAGCACTGCCGGTTCCAATAAACAGAACAGAAAGTCTTCCGTCGTTTATAAGTTCCAAAGCAGTATTGTTGCTGCAACTCATTTCTTTGTATTATATCACACTTTTTGGTATATGTATACCAATCTCATAAACTTCTTCTACCCCGGTAACCAGAATGCCGCCCATGCCCATTTCGAGCGGAAGTGCTATGTCCATGTCGTAGCGGTCGCCTATGGCTATACATTGATTCGGGCGGGTTTGGGTAAGTTCGCAGGCTTTTTGGAAGGGTTCAAGAGCAGGTTTTGATTTTAAGCAGGTGTCCAGGCCTACAATCTGTGGGAAAAATTCTGAAATACCAATTGCGTCCAGGGTTTTTCGGGCAGTGAATACAGGATTATTTGTTACACATATAAGATTAAAGGATTTTGAAAGCTGGCACAGAGTTTCTATGAGCCGCTCGTCACGGGTAAGGAAATCTGCCGGCTCCATTAAGGTTTTGCGCCATTCTACGCTCTGGGCAATTGGGATTCCAAACGCAAGCAAAGTATTTCCAAGACTTATTTTTTTTCCGTTGTTGGCTGCTGCAAATTGTTTACGATAATCTGCTACCATATGACGCGCTTCGTCAGCACTAATTCCCCTGTCGCGTGCAAACTGCCGTACCTGACAGTCCACCTGTTCAAAAGCATAGGCTGAGTTTGTGTAGAGTGTTGAGTCTATATCAAAAATGAGGGTTTTGGGGTTGGCAGGCAGGTTATAGGTTTTCATGCCTGGGGTCCCTGAGCCTGTCGAAGGGCCTTCCACGATACTTTAGCATCTCCCTCCAACTCAGCGTCAACGCAAGTTCCTATCACCAGTTCCAGTCCAAGCTCTGCGAGTGCAGCGCGTTTTTTCTCAAAGTACGTCTGGTCTTTTGCCTGGCCGCCTGTTGTTGTAATTATATTTGGGAATACAACACCGTTTTCTGCGGCAAGTTTTTTAAGGAGCTGAATAGCGTCTGTCACTTTCTTAAGGCGCACATCTTCTGGTAAGCTTGCGCTGTCCGGAATTAAAACAGAAAGATTCCACAAGCCTTCTTTTACACCAGGCAGGGTTCGTACTCCTTCTGCGCGGATTTCCTTATCCACACAAAGATTTATTCCTTCGGAGCTTCCTGCACGGTCGCAAATATGACCAGGTTCTGTGGTGTCTGTTCCAATAAGGGCTGCTATAAAGTCAGGGCCAACACCAATAGCTGGAATAGCTGGCAAACCAAGCAGCTCCTGTGCATTATCAAGCAGATTTCCACAGTTGTGACCAAGCTCTACAAAGCCCGGCATTTTTCCTGTCATAATTCCAAAGCCTTCCAGAACCTGTGCGTTCCAGTAAGCAGTTTCATAACGAGGTTCAGGAAGAATTGTTACAGCATTACCTGTAAGCTGCCAGATTAAATATTCAGGACCCGAAAAAAGATGCGCAGTTGCTTCATACTCGTCCCCAATCAAATCGCGGAACAAAAGAATGCGCGGTAAAAAAATTGAATTGGCAAAGCGGTGTGCTTCGTCCGGAGAAGTTTCGTCAATATTAAGGCGTGCTGCGGGATATTCATTCCAGCGCAATGTAAGTCCGGTTTCGCTGACAAGGGTCGGGCCGTTACCGGAAATAACTAATGCCTTTATCTGTGGCCCTTCGACAGGCTCAGGGACCGCATCTTTGTGCTCAGGGACCCCGGCCTGTTGCAACAGCTTATCCACTGCACCCTTGAGCGCCCAGATCCAGCCTTCGGCAACAAAACGATTTTCAGGAGCAGAATACGGCACGGAGCACATAGCAGCTACCGTACCGTCACGCTCAATCAAACCTGCTTTGAGAGAAGTGCTTCCTACATCAACAGCAAGAACACAGTCGGACATATTACTCATCAGCCTTGTCGGATTTTTCGGCTTCGTCGTTTTTAGCTTCTTCAGCCTTTGCAGCGCTGTCCTTGTCATCTTTTTCGGCAATTGAAGGTGCTGTCTGCTTTACAACCTTTTCGATGATAGAACGGTTATCCAAAAGCTCGCTGAGCGACTGATTA
>JAFYDO010000141.1 GCA_017544745.1 Treponema sp.
AGTGTATTTGAAGATTTAAAGTTATCAAAGTCAAAGGCCATTATACAAAAGTGCTTATGCATGTTCTGGCTGCGTATTTCTTCTGCTTTGCGCAAAAAGGCCTGGCGGGTATAAAGACCGGTGAGTTCATCGCGCTCAAGTTCGTAAATAAGATGGTTGGCATTAGAAAGCTTTACAAGGTTTTTTAAACGGTTGAGCGTGCGGCGTTCACTATATGGGGTTTTTAAAAAGTCTATAACATCAAGCTCTATGAGTTCACTTTCGAGCTCGTGGTTAGAATCTTTAAGGCTTACAAGAACAGGAAATTCTTCCAAAGCCGGAACAACACGAATTTCTTCCAGAAAGGCCTTGGCTTTTGATTCAGAAAAAATAGCACCCGAAATATTCTTGCTGGAATCCTGGAGCAGCTGGAGTACTTCTTCTTCGGTATCGGCTAGTATAGTTTTGAATTTGTCCTGGATTATATCAAGAATGATTTTACGGTCTTCTTCATCATGACCGGCTATGAGAATAGTATAATTTTCGAAAGTGTTCTTTTTATCCAATAAAGTACTTCCAATGTAAATTTCCCCAACCCTAACCTATATTATAACACATATTTTATTTTTTTAACAAATTTTTTAATAAAAGTGATATAATGAATGCATAGACTAAACAGTTCAAAAATCGCAGAAAAAGAGGAAAATATATGGATTTGATGAAGCTTCAGAACGGAAGTGATGTGCGTGGAGTTGCAGTTGCAGGAGTAGAGGGGGAAAATGTAAATCTTACCCCTGATATTGCAGCTAAAATTGGATGTGCCTTTGTAAGCTGGCTCAGTGGAAAAAAGAAGGTTCCGGCCGGTTCGCTCACAATTGGTGTAGGCCGCGATTCACGAGTTTCGGGACCTGCTCTTGCAGACGGATTGATTGCAGGCATTTTGAGTACAGGTGCCAGGGTTGTAAACTGTAATATGGCAACAACTCCTGCAATGTTTATGTCCATTGTTTTTGACCAGACTAAATACGACGGTTCTGCAATGATTACTGCAAGCCATCTGCCATATAACCGAAACGGAATTAAATTTTTTGATGCTGATGGCGGTCTTGAACATGAAGATATTACCGCAGTTCTTGAAATTGCTTCCAAGCTGCCCGAAGATTATGTTGCAAATACTGTAAACAATGCGCTTGTAAAAAGTGTTCCGGGCTTTGATTTGATTGGCGTTTACGGAGATTACCTCCGCGGTAAAATTGCTGCAGCCCTTACTGGACTTGGAAAGGGAGAAAAGCCTTTGAGCGGACTCCACATTGTAGTAGACAGCGGTAACGGTGCTAGTGGATTTTTTGTAGATAAGATTTTGCAGCCGCTTGGCGCCGATACAACAGGAAGTCAGTTCCTTGAACCGGACGGAATGTTCCCTAACCATATTCCTAACCCTGAAAATAAACAGGCCATGGAAGCAATCCGTTCTGCAGTTTTGAATAACAAGGCCGACCTTGGATTGATTTTTGATACAGATGTTGATCGAATGTCTGCCGTTTTGAGTGATGGCAGCGAAGTAAACCGCGATTCAATTATTGCAATGATTGCTGCTATTCTTGCTCCTGAGTACCCTGGTTCAACTATTATTACAGACAGCGTTACATCTGACCGTCTTACCTGGTTCCTGCAGGAAGTTCTGGGACTTAAGCATTTGTGCTATATGCGTGGTTATAAGAATGTTATTAACAAGCAGAAGGAATTAAATGCGAGTGGGGTTGTGGCTCCGCTTGCTATGGAAACTTCTGGTCACGGTGCCCTTAAGGATAACTACTTCCTTGATGACGGTGCCTTCCTTGCAGTTAAGCTTGTTATTGCTCTGGCACAGGCAGCTGCTGCTGGCAAGAAGCTGGATAGTTTGATAGAAAAGCTTCCTCCTCTTGTAGAAGAAGGCGAGTACCGCTTTAAGATTGCCGGAGAAGATTTTAAGGAATACGGAAAAGGCGTTCTTGAAGAATTCAAAAAACGCGCCGCTGCAGCCGGCTACGAAATGCCA
>JAFYDO010000142.1 GCA_017544745.1 Treponema sp.
GAAGATTCCGCTTATATTGTCGCTGTCCGAAGAACGCTCCGGCAGAGCCATTTCTACAGTTACCCTTGTATAGTTAGGAACATATTCATCAAGAATCTCCTGCTGAGCTACAACAGTTCCCGGTTTTTCACTTTCGTTTGCAGTATGACTGGTTATATCAAATACAATCTTTGTTCTTGCAATAGTCTGCAAAAGGTCGTTGATGCTCTGTCCAATTACATAAGGGCGTCGTGTATTTTCGTAGTTTGGACCCTTACTTACTACAAGCTGAACAGTTACCGGCTCAGAGATTTTTGTTCCTTCCGGAGGATCCTGTTCAAGAATAGTTCCCGCATCCGAATTGTCCGGAATATAACTTGGAGTTGCAAGAACAATAAGAGGCCTGGTCTGTCCTGCAAACAAGGTCTGCAGCGACATCTGAACTTCCGAAAGATTTTTTCCTACATAGTCGCCAACTGCATCAATTACAACACCGCGGCTTATTACAAGATTTACGCGGCTGTAGCCTTTTACAATTGCACCAGGGGAAGGACTCTGTTCAAGTACCATACCTTCGTCGCCCGGCACGTTTGAATATCTAAGATTTATTTTTGGATAAAGCTCCTTAATCTGCATTTCGATTAATGCTTCGTCCCATTTTTTTCCTACAACATCAGGTACCAATACCTTTTCGGCACCCTTTACGTTTATAAAGAAAACTGCAAAACAAACTGCCATCATAATTAAAAAGGCAGCAATACAGGTTACAATAAGAGCCCCAAGATTACCCTGAAGCTTTTCAAACCCACTGCCAAATCCAAGCCTAAGGTTCTTAGGATTAAACGGCTTGCGGGCCTTCTTCTCTTTTATCTCTTCTGTCATAATTCTATTCCTTTTTTATTTGAGCACAGTACCAACAAAATCCTTGGCACCGTTCATAAAGTCTTTATAATTCATCATTGCTTTGCCCTGACGCTGAAGCTTTGTTATGCACAAAACTCCGTCGCCGGTTTTTACAAGTATTCCGCCTGCATTCTTATTATAGGGCAAAACCTTACCGTAAGAAAAGTCTTTAAAAGCCTCTTCTTCTATAGAAAGTGTAAGCTGTGCATCCGAGTCCGACATTTCGTGAGCCTGTGCAATCTTAAGAGTAGAGTCGTTCTGTTCAAGACACCAGCTGCAAGGGTCCGGATAGTATGCGCGAATCTTACGGCAGATAATCTGGGCACTTTCGCTCCAGTTGATTTTTGCCATATCCTTTGTGATTGTGTAGGTATAGCTTATATCATCCTTGCTTTGTGGTTTACCTTTTATAAGGCTGCCAGATTGCTTACTTTCCTGAATGATACTGCAGATCATTTTTGCACCGGCGAGCGCACTGTAATTTAATAGGGTTTCGGTAGTGTCCTGCTCTTTTATGTTTACAAAATCCTGCTTTAAGATGTCGCCCGCATCCATTTTGAGCGACAGAGTCTGAATAGAAATACCAAGCAGCTCGTCTCCTTCTAAAATTGCCTGCTGCACCGGAGTACAGCCCCTGTATTTTGGCAAAAACGACGGATGAAGATTTATTCCGCCCATAGGAAACAGCGCCAAAAACTTTGGACCAAAAATGTGACCATACGCAAAGCATACAAGAAGGTCTGCACCCAAAGGAGCAATCTGTTCGCGGGCAGCACTGTCAAGGTGCTCGGGAGTAAAGACCGGGAGGCCCTTGTCCAAGGCATATTGTGCTACAGGAGTTGGGGTAGGGGTTTTGTGCCTGCCCTTGGCCGTTGGCGGATTAGACAAAACACCTGCAATTTCAAAACCAAATGCCTGCTGGTTCTCAAAGAGAAATTCCAAAGTGATTTTTGCAGCCTCCGGGCTTCCTGCATAAATTATTTTCATTTTGTTTTTTTAGCTTCCTTAGCCGCAATTTTAGCAGCAATCTTTGCAGCCTTTGCAGCTTTTTCCTTAGCTTTCTGGGCAGCGCGTTCTGCACGTTTTTTAAACTGTGCTTCTGTCTTTTGTGCAAAATCTTTGTCGCCGCGGTCTATGTATAAAATACCGTCCAGGTGGTCATATTCATGCTGAATAATTCTTGCCAAAAGTCCGTCTGCTTCAAGAGTAAAAGGACGGCCCTTTTCGTTTAATGCCTGAACAGTTACACGAACCGGGCGCACAATAGTTTCGTAAACCTGAGGAATGCTAAGACAGCCTTCATCGTATTCGCCGGTTTCGCTGGAAGTCTGAATAATCTGCGGATTTATAAAAACCCTGCGCACATCATCATCTGCAATTAGAACAAACATTCTTATGTTTCGTCCTACCTGCGGGGCTGCAAGGCCTACACCTTCGGCTTCTATCATTGTTTCAAACATATCTTCTGCCAGCTGCCTTATTTCGTCATTTACTTCGGCAACAGGAACAGACTTTTGTCTAAGACTTTCTTCTCCAAGCTTTACAATATCAAGTATCATTTGCCAATCCTTAAGCGGGCTGCACGGGCGTGTCCTGCAAGACCTTCTGAATCTCCAAGATAACCTGCAGCGGCACCACTTTTTACAGTACCAACCTTTCCTTCGGTTACGCGCAGTGTAGTAACTGTCTTAAGGAACATTCGTACACTCAAGCCACCTGTAAAGCGTGCGCTTCCCGAAGTAGGGAGGGTGTGGTTCAAACCAGCAGCATAGTCTCCGTAAACCTCGGCAGCGTAGTGACCAATAAAGAGAGAACCAAAGTTGAATACAGCCTTTTCTATTTTTGCACGCAGCTTTGAATCTTCCATTGCAAGCTCCAGGTGTTCCGGGGCCTTGCGGTTTGCAACTTCAATTGCATCTTCAAGCTTTTCTACTATTATAATCTTACCGCAGTCATCAATACTCTTGCGTGCAGTTGCTTTAGTTGTAAGAGTTTCGAGCTGGGCTTCTATCTCTGCGCTTACTTTGTAAGCAAAATCTTCGCTGTCGGTAACCAGAATTGGCTGTGCAACAACATCGTGTTCTGCCTGAGCAAGAAGGTCTGCAGCTACCCACGCAGGATTTGCAGTTTCGTCTGCAATAACCATTACTTCTGTAGGACCTGCAATAAAGTCAATTCCAACCTGACCATAAAGAGATTTTTTTGCAATCTGAACAAATTTATTTCCAGGACCCGCAATTACATCAACACGTGGAATTGAGTCTGTACCATAAGCCATTGCACCAATTGCCTGAGAACCGCCTACTGCATAAAGGTGATTAACACCGCAGATGTAAGCAGCAGCCATAATTCCTTCGTCTGCATAAGGCTTGCCTCCAACAAAGGCTTTGCCCGGAACTCCAGAACCGTTTTTGCCTGCAGCAATTTTATCATCCGGGTGAACTCGTGGCGGAGTACACATAATTACATTTTTTACACCAGCTGCAACAGCAGGAGTAACAGTCATAATTACTGTAGAAACCAGAGGAAAGCGTCCGGCAGGAACATAACAGCCCGCAGTTTCTACAGGAATAGTTCTCTGGCCTGTGATAATGCCCGGTTCAAGCTCCTCTTCAAAATCTTTAAATGATTTGCGCTGGAGCTTTGCAAACTTTAATGCAAGGTCGTGTGAATAAACAATTGCATCATAAATGTCGCGCTTTTCCATGCGAAGCTTTTCTGCAGCAGCCTTGAGCTCTTCCTGTGGAACTTCAAACTGGGCCGGAACCGCAACGTCAAATTTATTTCCGTAAAGGCGCAGTGCTGCGTCTCCACGTTTTTGTACTTCTTCCAGAACCGACTTTACAACCTTGTCGTCGCCATCAAACGGGCGGCCCTTAAAAAAGTCGGCTTCTACTTCGTTATATTTTTGTATTTTAATCATAATTATTTCTCCTTATGTCTTCTGTCTAATTCATCATAGACATCCTTCCAGCTAACCCCTTCTTTGTACATAAGCACGTTTACAAAGTAAAGCAGGTCTGCGGCTTCCCAGATAACTTCGTCGCGGGTGTCGGCTTCGCAAAGTTCTTCTGCTTCTTCTTCTACCTTTTCGCGTACACGCTTAGCATCAAGTGTTGCAGTGTAGCTTCCAGGTTTAGGATTTGCAAAACGGTCTGCAATAATATTGTACAGACGACCCATGCTCGATTTTTCGCATGGGTCTGTGCCGTAGCAGGTCCACGAACCGGTATGACAGGCAGGTCCTGTAGGAATTACAGTTGCAAGAATGCTGTCGCGGTCGCAGTCTGCACGGAGCTTAACTACATCCAAAAAGTTTCCGCTTGTGTCACCCTTGGTCCATAGCTCGTTACGTGAGCGGCTCCAGAAGGTAAGGCGTCCGCAATCAAAAGTCTTGCGTACAGCATCCTGATTTGCAAAGCCCTGCATCAAAACTTCGCCGTTCATACTCTGAGCAATTACAGGAATGAGCGGAGTTTTATCAAAGTCCAGACATGCAACAAAGGCATCTGTAAGGTTTACCTTATTTGTATAAAGTGCCATTCCAAGCTGAACATCGCAATGTAACTTTTCGAGCGCAGCAATTTCTTCTACACTCGAAACGCCTCCTGCAACAACAACACGGCAGCTAACAGCTTCACGCAATTGACGCGCATAATCCATGTTGGTTCCCTGCATGCAGCCTTCCTTTTCTACACAGGTAAAAAGCAGTTCAGAGCAGAATTTTTCTGCCTGCTTAGCACCTTCAATAAGAGGAATATCTACAGTCTGGGTCCAGCCTTTTACAGCAATTTTTCCATTTATAGCATCTACCGAAATAATAATTCTGTCTTTACCAATAGCAGCGGCAAGCTCGTTCAAAAA
>JAFYDO010000143.1 GCA_017544745.1 Treponema sp.
CTGGACGACATGCTCAGCGCCCTTAAAGACAACCTTACAGGCAGCGGCGTTCAATCAGATATAGTAGTTTTTTCTCCGGGAGCAACTTCTTTTGGAATGTTCAACAATGAGTTTGACCGTGGCGACAAATACATGGCTGCAGTAAAAAAGCTTTTCTGCTAAGAATTAATTTATATCATCAAACAGCCCGGGCTGCTGTGGCTCCGGCTCTGGAAACTCTTCCAGCCATTTGAAAATTGCATTGTTTCCAAGCATTATGTTATTGCGTTCGCAAAGTTCCTTAAAATGCTGCCAGAGGCTCCTGCTATGCGGACTTGGAATCTCGTATCGGTAACCGTATTTCTTAATATAATTTTCTTTTAGCCCTGGGAAATGCCTGTCCAGCGCCTTATAAAAATAATCTCTGCTCCCTTCGCGTAAAGTAAGCCCCATTCCAAAACACAAAATTGCCTTTACCCCTGAGCGCGCACAATAATCAATAATTCCTTCGACATTTTCTTTTGTATCATTTATAAACGGCAGAAGCGGACTGAACCACACAACAGTTGGAATCCCGGCGTCGCGACAGGCACACAAAACTTCAAAGCGTCGGCTCGTCGAACAGACAGCGGGTTCAATCAGTTTGCAAAGCTCGTCGTCCGCAGTGGTAAGCGTCATCTGGACAACAGCCTTAGCCTTTTTATTTATGCTTGCAAGTAAATCAATGTCGCGCATAATCAAATCAGATTTTGTCTGAGGAGTAACGCCAAACCCATAGCGGTCAATAATTTCCAGACAGCGCCGCATAAGTCCAAGCTCTTTTTCCAGCGGAATGTACGGATCGCACATTGAACCGGTTCCAATCATACATCGCTTTCTTTTTCGCTTGAGAGTCTTTTCCAAAAGCTCAGGTGCATTCTGCTTAACTTCAATATCTTCAAAGTCATGAGTAAACTGGTAACATTTACTTCGCGAGTCGCAATAAATACACCCATGCGAACATCCCCGGTAAATGTTCATGCTGTGAGGAGTAAGGATTGTCTTGGCGTTTACAAAATGCATAGATTCAGTATACCATATAATTATGGAAATTAAAGAAGCAATAAAAGAAAGACATTCTGTTCGCCAGTACAAGGAAACTCCTATAGCGTCTGATGTAAAAGAAAAACTCGAAGCGCTGATTAAGGAATGCAATAAAGAAAGTGGTTTAAGTATTCAGCTTATTTGTGATGACCCGGATTGTTTTAATTCATTTTTGGCACATTATGGTCATTTTAAAAATGTAAAAAACTACCTTGCACTTGTGGGTAAAAAATCTTTTACAAATCTTGATGAGCTATGCGGCTACTACGGCCAGAAAATTGTTCTTACTGCACAAACACTTGGTTTAAATACATGCTGGGTTGCAGGCACATTTAGCAGAGGAAAATGCAAGGCAACTATTCAAGCCGACGAAAAACTTGTCTGCGTTATTTCTCTTGGTTACGGCGAGAATGCAGGAGTTCCTCATAAATCAAAACCAGAAGAAAAACTATGCGATGTCCCTGTAGTCAATCGCCCGGACTGGTTTAAAGAAGGTCTTGAAGCTGCAATCTTAGCTCCAACAGCACTTAATCAGCAAAAGTTTTTAGTCTCACTCGTAAACGGAAATCCAGTTATCACAACCAAAAAAGGTCCGATGACACTTCTTGATCTTGGAATTGTAAAATA
>JAFYDO010000022.1 GCA_017544745.1 Treponema sp.
AACAAAGCCCGGAGATAAAAAACAGTCAAATATCAATGCAGAAATTGAAGCCTTTAAGAAGGCACAAATTGATTTTACTGCCGATGCAGACTACAAAAAAATGATTCAAAAAGCTTTTGCCGAGTCATCCGAAAGCGGAGCCATCCTTCTGGTAACAGGCTCGTTCTATCTTGTTGCAGAAGTTAGAAAGCTGATGATGATTTAGCCCTTCGAGAGCCTCAGAGACCACGTTATTCAATAACGCGCTGCACACGCTTTGTAATGGACGTCAGGACCTCGTATGAAATTGTATTGCCAAGCTTTGCAAGGTCATCTGCAGTATTGAGCGCACCACATTCCTTTGGTCCAAAAATCAAAACTTTATCCCAAAGTTTTACATCCTTGTTGTCTTTGCCAATTTCGACCATGCACTGATCCATACAGATTCTTCCGCGTACAGGATAGTTTTTTCCGTTGATTGTAACTTCCAGCCCCGGTGAAAAACGGCGCAAAAGTCCGTCTGCATAGCCTATAGGTAAAACTGCAATGTCTGTGTCCTGTTCTGCGGTCCAGGTGCGTCCGTAAGAAACAGATTTTCCCTTTGGAAAATGACGGATTGCAACAACCTTTGTTTCCAGCGCAAGAACCGGCTTTATATCAAAGCTTTTACCTGCAGATTTTAAGTAATCCCCTGTAATTTGGTCCGGATAGTAGCCGTAGGTAATAATTCCCGGGCGGACCATATCAAAATGCATATCAGAATTATTCAAAAGAGCAGCACTTGCTCCGCACGAACAGATTCCAGGATTAATTCCCTGATCCTTTACCTCTTTAACGGCCAGTTTAAACTGTTCAAACTGCTGTGCAGTAAAGTCCTGATTATTCTGTTCAAGACTGTCAGAAACTGCAAAATGAGTACACATTCCGGCAAGTTTTAAGTGTGCAGAGTTTTCAATAAGGCGGGCCTGGTCCCCGGCTTCATCCGGATAACAGCCTATTCTTCCCATACCCGTGTCTACTGCAAGAAATACATCAAACTTTTTATCCTGTTTTGCACCTGTGTTTTCGCAGTAGTTATCTGCAGCTTTAATCAAAAGTTTAATATATTCATTACTAAAAACTAATGGTGTTATTTTATATTCAAAAAGGTCGGACATTTCTACAGGAGTACAGATACTGAGCAAAAGAATCTGAGCTTTTATTCCCGCATGGCGCAGTTCAATTGCTTCATCCACAGTTGCAACAGCCAGATATTCTATTCCAAGCTCTTCGGCAAGCTGGGCGGTAAGAATTGCATTGTGCCCATAGCCGTCTGCTTTTACAGCGACACAGATTTTTGTGTCATTACCAACATATTTTTTAATCTGTTCAAGATTATATTTGAGATTATCCCTATAAATTATTGCCCTTGTACAACGGTTCATAAGTATAATTTTATGTACATAACGTAAAATTATCAATATATATCTTAATACTTATTGTAAAAATATGGCGTTTAATGGTACAATACAATATTATGAAAAAATGGAAATTGTTTATAAGTTCACTTTTATTTACAGGCATACTTTTTTCCTGTGCTTCAACTTCGTCGGAGGAAGGAAAAGCAAATACCAGGAATCAGCAGGAAATTGAAATTGTAGTTCCAGAAGAACCACAAATCACACCAGAAGAACTGTTTTTGGACAGCTTAAAAAGCGTAAAGATTCAGTTTACAAAAATCCCGGGAAAAGCAAAAAAGAACAAGGCTTTCGCAAGCGCATACGAGCTTTTGGTTACAGATGACCAGGATGCACCGCTTAGTGATTTTGCTGTTACTTTAGTTGTTCCGCAGAAAAAAGAAGGAACAAGTATTGTTTATACTCAGGAAAATCTTGTATCAGACAGTAACGGCGTTATTTCTTATATGCC
>JAFYDO010000144.1 GCA_017544745.1 Treponema sp.
GAAACTATTCCTATGGCTTATGGTTTCGGCGAAACTAGTAAGGGTGCCGTTACGGCATATACAAAAGATTAAAAGGGGAATGACATGCGAGTAGAATATATTAACCCGTTTGTTGAAACTTCATTCAGAGTTTTACAGGAAGTTCTTGGTGGAGCAGAAGTAAAGCGTGGAGATTTGTATCTTAAATCTACCGCAATGCCTGTTATGGGTGTTGCAGCTTTAGTTGGTCTTGCAGGAGATGTAGAAGGTCGTGTTCTTTTTGATATGACAAATGAAACAGCCCTCAATATTGCTTCTGCCATGAATGGTGAACAGCTGCCATCATTTGATGATCTTGCAAAAGCAACAATCAGCGAGCTTGCAAACCTGATTACTGCTCAGGCTGTAACAAAGCTTCACGAGCTTGGCTTTAAGTTTGACCTTACACCTCCAACTCTGTTTGCAGGTCAGAAGATGGAAATTGCTGCCTTGGGTGGAACAACAGACAGTGTAGAGGCACTCATTGTTCCTCTTATTACAGAATATGGTAAAATCGAAGTAAACGTTGCTATAAGGGAACGAGCTTAGAATATAGGAGTTTAGAATGAAAACAATTCAGGATTATCCAACAATTAATGAACGTCCGCCAGAGGGACTTAAGAGCGACGGAACTGCATTTAAGGTACTCGTTGTAGATGATTCTATGTTCGTTGCCAAGCAGCTCGGTCAGATTCTTGCCAGCGAAGGTTATGACGTTGTTGCTACTGCAGTTGACGGTGCCGAAGGTGTTGCAAAATACAAGGAACTTTGCCCTCATGTAGACTTAGTAACAATGGATATTACTATGCCTAAGATGGACGGAATTACAGCCCTCGAACAGATTATGGCTTTTGACAAGAACGCAAAGGTTGTAATGGTCAGCGCCCTTGGTAAGGAAGAGCTTGTTAAAAAGTCTCTTATGCTTGGTGCCAAGAGCTACATCGTAAAACCTCTTGACCGCAAGAAGGTTCTTGAAAGAATCTCTAAGGTTCTGGGCTAATCGAGACTAATACGGTGGTTGAGCTTGTCGAAACCACCGTTTTTTTTTGAGGCAATTATGAAATTTACACGCAGCAGCGGCATTCTTTTACACCCAACATCACTACCAGGCACTCCCGGCATTGGCACCATAGGCAAACCGGCTTTTGATTTTATAGACTGGCTTAGTGATGCAGGGCAGACACTCTGGCAGGTGCTTCCTCTGGGACCTACAGGCTACGGAGATTCTCCGTACGCATCCTTTTCTACCTTTGCCGGAAACCCTTTGCTTATAGATCTGGATGACCTGGTAACCCGTGGCTGGCTTGATAAAAAAGACGCACGTCCGCCGGAGTATATTAAAACAACTGGTAACGTAGATTTTGGAGCAGTTGTCTGGTGGAAGATGCCTGTTTTAAAGGCTGCCGCCGCCAGTTTTAAAGACCGTGCCTCCAGCGCAGACCTTGAACTTTACAAGGAATTCTGCCGCTCCAAAAAATCCTGGCTCAATGATTATGCTCTTTTTATGAGCATTAAATCTGTATACGACCAGAAGGCTGCAGAAGAAAAACCCGCAACGTCTATCTGGCATTCGTGGTGGCCAAAGCCTCTTGCACTTCATCAAGCTCAGGCTCTGGAAGAATGGAACCGCGAACATAAGGCAGATGTAGAAATATATAAAATAATTCAGTTCTTTTTTAATGTTCAGTGGACGGCGGTCAAGGAATATGCCAACGACAATGGCATAAGCATAATCGGCGACATTCCAATTTTTGTTGCTCCCGACAGTGCAGACGTATGGTCTAACCAATCCCTTTTCCAGCTGGACAAAAACGGACGTCCGCTTGCAGTTGCAGGTGTTCCGCCGGACTATTTTTGTGCAGACGGCCAACTGTGGGGAAACCCTCTTTACGACTGGGATGCAATGAAAAAAGACGGCTACAAATGGTGGCTGGCACGCATTAAACGTGTATTCGAGCTTACCGACGTTCTTCGTATAGATCATTTCCGTGGTTTTGAAGCTTACTGGTCTGTCCCGGCCAGCGAAAAAACTGCCATAAACGGCAAGTGGTGTCCGGGCCCTGGTTACGACCTTTTTAAAACAATCCGTGCAAAGCTTGGAGATCTTCCTGTAATTGCCGAAGACCTTGGAGTTATTACCGACGAGGTTAGGGCTTTGCGTGATCAGTGTGGATTCCCTGGTATGAAGGTTTTGCAATTTGCATTCAGTCCGGACGAAGCGCGCCAAAACGGTATGGTAAATTACTTTTTACCGCACATGTACGACACTTCTAACTGTGTAGTTTATACCGGTACCCACGACAACGACACATTACAAGGCTGGCTCAACAATTGCAGTGACGAGCAGCTTTTGCTTGTTGCACAGTATATAGAAGGGCAGCCGCTTACTATAGAAAAGGCACGCACCTTGGCAAAATCAGGTGCACTCCGTAAAGCAATGATACGCGCAGTAATGGCAAGCAGTGCAGATTACGCTGTTGTTCCAATGCAGGATATTACGGGAATAGATAATGCAGGTCGTATGAACATGCCTTCTACCACCGGCACCAACTGGACCTGGCGAATGAATAAGACAGACCTTAAAAGCAAGGCAGCAGAAGAGCTGGCATTTTTGTCGGCACTATACGGACGTAATTAGTTTTTTGACCACTCAATTGCCATCTGGCGCAGTTCGGCACTGGAATTGCAATGCAGCTTAAGCTTAATATTCTCTTTATGAGTATCAATTGTTTTGATACTAAGGTTGAGTTTGGCGGCAATTTCCACCGTTCCAATTCCTTTTCCGATATAAGAGAAAATCTGCAGCTGGCGGTCCGAAAGTGTAGAAATTAAATCGAACGGTTCGCGGCTGTTCTGGCTGCTGTCTGACTTAGGAGCTTCTTCCAGACGTTGTTTTTCGGATTCACTAAGGTAGATGTCACCGTTCATTACGGTTGTAATTGCAGTAATAACACTTGATTCTGCTTCTTCCTTCATGATGTAACCACGGGCACCTGCCTTAAGGGCGCGCTCTGCATAAAAGCGTTCATCATGCATGGATATAACAAGAACCTTTGTCTTGGGCTGAATGGAAAGAATTTCTTTTATAAGATCCAGACCGTCTTCGTCTCCAAGATTAAGATCAACAATGGCAAGGTCCGGCTTGTTCTTTTTTATCATTTCAACAGCTTCTGCGGTATTTTTTGCAATGCAGTTTACCTTGTAGGAGTCTTGAGTTTCAATAAGCTGTGAAAGTCCCCGGCTGAATAAAGGATGATCATCTACTATTATTACTGAATATTCCATACAATAATAATATCATAAAAACAAAAATAATAGTATAATAAAATCATGCGAATTGGGCTTGTCCTTAATATTTTGGACGAAGAATATCAGATTTCTCTTTATCGCGGTATAAAAAAACGTGCAGGTGAACTTGGAATTCAGATTATCTGTTTTCAGGAAGGAAACAATGCCTTTTTGTCCGACGCATTTATAGGCTGTTTCCCGCGAAAAGATTATTTTGATCTTGACGGAATTATCCTGCTTACTTCGGTACTCATAGACAACTGTACGCTCAACACAAAAGAAGATATTTATAAAATCTGGGGAAACATGCCGGTTATTTCTGTAGGTCAGAAAATCGAAGGCATTCCGTCCCTGCTTATTCAGACTGATGATTCTATGAATGAACTCATGGAGCATCTTATAAATACTCACGGCTACAGAAACCTGCTTTATATAGGCGGCTCCAAGGCTCACCAGGATGCAATTTTACGAGAAGAGCTTTTTGTAAGTATCCTGCAAAAATATCAAAAGCAAAATCCGGACCTTAAATATACAATCCAGAACGGAAGCTTTACCGAGCGCAGCGCAATCGAAGCCTTTGATTCTTATATGAAGTCTAATCCAAAAAATACGCCCGATGTAATTGTCTGCGCCAACGATAATATGGCTATAGGAATCTATAAATACCTTAAGCTTAATCAGACACAGAATAAGGGCTTTGCAAATATTGCAGTAACCGGTTTTGATGATATTCCTCAGGGACAGTTTTCCATTCCGTCGCTTACAACTGTACACCAGCCGCTGGATCAGATTGGAGAAGAAGCAGTAAATATTATTTACAAAACTGTGCAGGGTAAAAAGGTGCCCTTTGAAAAATCAATCGGCTCGTGCGTGGTTTACAGGGAATCGTGCGGCTGTAAAACCCAGGGGGCCGACCTTCAGACAATGCGCAGTTCGTTCAATAAGGTTCAGTCGTCCTATGTTGTTTCCGAGCAGATGCTGCAGATTGTAAGTCATATTGGACGCGACCTTAATCAGAACAATGACGAAACAAAGCTTGCTTCCATAGTTGATTACAATATTAAAATGCTTGGAATTGAAAATTTTTGTATTTTAAAATTCCCGCAGAAAATGCAGCAGAACCTTTCTATATCAGACAATCTGTTGTATGTAAACCCAATGTATGTCCGCTATAACGGAAAGGTTATGACTCCCGACGGTACACAAAAAAATAAAGCAGTTACGCTTGGAGAATTTTATAACTATTTGAATAGTCTTGACGGAGCTAAGGCTTTTCATCCTCTGGTTTTTAAATATCTTAATGTGGGAGATGATTATATAGGCTGTATTCTTTATGAAGCCCAGGATAATGTTCTTCCATATATTATTCTCATTTCTGTTGATATTGCCCTGGCCATAAACCGCATTCAGCTTAATGAAGAGCGCCAAAGATATTCGGAATTTCTTGAAAGCGAAGTTTCTGAACGAATGCACGAGCTGGTTCATGCAAACAACAGGCGCATGCAGGTAGAGGCAGAGGTTCTTAAAATAAGTGAAATAGAACGCCAGCGGTTTAGTAATGATTTACATGATGATATCTGTCAGAGGCTTGCCGGTATTTCCATGCTTTGCCGAAGCTATTCACGAAAGGCTGACGGTGTAAAAAAAGAGGAAATGGAAGAGCTTGCCCAGCTTGTAAGCGACACCCTTCAGAGAACAAGACAGTATGCGCACGATTCCTATCCGGTAGATCTGGAAACCCTTGGACTTGATGACAGCCTTAACAATCTTTGCAATTCGTTTGAAAAGCAGTCTGGAATTGAATGTATTTATGAGTGGGGTATTGCTGCTGATGTAGTTTTTGATAAAATACAAAAGCTTAATATTTTCCGTATTATTCAGGAAGCACTGCATAATGTAATGAAGCATTCCGAAGCTACAAGCGTAAAAGTAAGCTGCCTTACACAGAACGATAAAATAATTGTGCAGGTTGCCGACAACGGAAAAGGTCTTGCCCTTTGTGATGAAGCTAATTTTGGAATTGGCCTTAATTCCATGCAGTACCGAGCAAACCAGATTGGTGCAACCTTTAATATAAGTAACCTTAAAAATGGAGGGGTTTGTGTCAAAGTCAAATTACAAAGACAGTAAAGTGTATCGCTTTTTTGATTTATTTTTTACCTTTGCACGAATAGGACTTTTTACCTTTGGCGGCGGTCTTGCCATGATGCCTATGATGCAAAAGGAGCTTGTAGATAAAAAACAGTGGATAACCGAAGAAGATTTAATTGATTATTATGCAGTAGGGCAGAGTACTCCGGGCATTATTGCAGTAAACGTTGCAACCTTTGTAGGCCACAGACAGTTTGGTGTTTTTGGCGGTATTTTTGCAACCCTGGGCATTATTTTTCCGTCGCTTGTAATAATAATGCTGCTTGCGGGCGGAATTAATTCGATAAGTGAATATCCAAAGGTGCAGGCAGCGCTAAAGGGTATAAACGTTGCAGTTGCGGCACTTCTTACCAGCGTAATTGTAAAATTTGCAAAAAAGACAATCAAAAATATCTGGAATGTAATTTTTATGCTCATTGCCTTTGTGTGCATTTTCTGGCTCAAGGTGCCTTCGTTTATCATCATTCTGGTGGCTATTGTGATTGGATGTCTTAATACGGCTCGTGTTCTAAAAAAAGAAAAAGCGGTGGCCGAGCAAAATGAGTCTGAGACTACACAGGAGGAACAAAAATGAGTTTGATTGCCCTGTGTTTTACCTTCTTTTATATCGGTCTATTTACAATAGGCGGCGGGGTAGTTGCAATTACCCTCATGCAGCAGACAATTGTTGCGCGCGGTTTGATTAGTCCCGAGCAGTTTTACAATATGGTTGCCATTTCCGAAAGTACTCCGGGGCCAATCGGCATAAATATGGCAACCTACATAGGCTATAATCTGTACGGAATCCCGGGCGGTATCCTTACTTCTATCTTCGAAGCCATGCCGTCTGTCATAATTATCCTTATAATTGCCCGCTTTTTGCAGAAATTCCACGAAAATCCGTTTGTAAAGGGGTCTCTGGCCTTTTTGCGCCCTGTAACAACCGGTCTTATCCTTGTGCCTGCGGTTCAGGTATTCATTTTTGCACTGGTAAATGTGCCGTCTCAATGGGGTGTACTGCTCACGCTGGACGGCTGGAAGGGCCTTTTTGACTGGATAAGCCTTGCATTCTACGCAGCCTGCGCCTTTCTGCTGTTTAAGTTTAAGGCACATCCTATTCTCATAATTGTGCTTGGTGCAATTTTTGGGGTGATTTATTTCTAATGCAGAAAACACCCCCTTATGCCGATAATATAAAGACAAGTATCGACATTTAATGAATCTGGAGTTCAAAATGAAGAATTTTTCACCACGCGCAAAAGAAATTGTTTCTGTTCTGGCTCAGGACGAGGCACGTAAGCTTGGAAGCAAGCAGCTTTTGCCGGAGCATGTTATTCTTGCAATGATTAAAAACAAGGAAGGCCTTGCATATCAGGTTTTTGACAAGCTTTTGCTCGAACCGGACAACCTCCTTGAATTCATAGAAAAATTCTTTGCAGACGAACGCGGAAACCCAACCCTCGAAAGCCTTCCAGTAAGCCGCCGCTATCAGCAGCTCATAGATATTGCAGATATAGAAGCAAACGCACTCCATAATGATTATATTGGTACAGAACATCTTTTACTTGCCGCAATCCGCGAAGAAGGCAGCATTACAAACCGCTTTTTCCTTGCTGCAGATTATACAATTATGGACGCGCGCTTTGTTGTAACAGAGCTTCAGTCAGAAAATAATTCTTCTATAAGACAGGCCAGAGCCGAAACCCTTGTAGACACAGTATTTAGAAGTCTTTTGAGCGACGAAGTTACCGGCGGACTTTTTGATGTATTTGATGATAAAAAAGATGTCGAAGGTCGCAAAATTGATAAAACTCAGAGAAAAGCAAAGGATTCCTTCCTTTCGGAATACAGCCGCGATCTTACAAAGCTTGCACGCGAAAACAAGCAGGATCCTGTAGTAGGACGCGACAAAGAGATTCATCGTGTAATTCAGATTCTTGCACGCAGAACAAAAAATAATCCGGTTTTGACAGGAGAGCCTGGAGTAGGTAAGACTGCCATTGTAGAAGGCCTTGCCCAGAAAATTGCAGCCGGTAAGGTTCCTGCAGATCTTCTTAAAAAACGCATTCTTTCGCTCGACCTTGCAGCTGTTGTTGCGGGAACAAAATACCGCGGAGAATTTGAAGAGCGCATGAAAAAAATCCTTAAGGAACTTCAGGAAGACAAAAATATCATCCTTTTTATTGATGAACTTCATGCAATCATAGGTGCCGGCGGTAACGAAGGTACAATGGATGCCAGCAATATCATGAAGCCTGCTCTTTCGCGCGGAGAGATTCAGATAATTGGTGCAACTACAACAAAAGAATATACAAAACATATTGAACGCGACCTTGCTCTTGAACGACGCTTTCAGGTTGTAAAGGTAGAAGAGCCTAACACCGATGAAACAGAAAGCATTTTGCAGGGAATCAAAGAAAAATACGAAAAGTATCACAATGTAATTTATGCCGACGACGTAATTCCAAGCATTGTAAGATTGAGCAAGCGTTACCTGCCGGAGAAGGTTTTGCCGGATAAAGCAATTGATATTCTGGACGAAGCAGGCGCTGCCAAAAAGATTCAGGAAGAAGAACGTCCTAGCGAGCTTGCTTTCTTAGAAGAAAAGAAAAAGGAACTCGAAGAAGAAAAGCGCAACCTTGTAATGAATCAGGATTACGAAAATGCAGCAGTTGTGCGCGACAAGGTTATTGACCTTAAGAAAAAACTCAACCTTTATACAAACATCTGGGAAAAGAACGGTGGACGTCCTGCCAAAGTAGTTACCGGTGCAGATATAGAACGTATCATAAGCGAAATGACAGGCATTCCTGTAGAACAGATGACTGCTTCTGAGACAGAGCGCATTATCCACATGGAAGACGAGCTTCACCGCACAGTAATCGGGCAGGACAGCGCAGTAAGCCTTATTTCCGGGGCAATCCGC